>DNLQ01000100.1 GCA_003488415.1 Ruminococcus sp.
ACTGCGTCCGGATAGATGTCCTCGAATACGGCGTCTATCTGGTCACGGAGTATCTCCGGCAGAGTCTCCTGTACCGATCGAACTCCCATGGTATTCTGTGCAGTGAGCGCTGTTACCGCACTCATGGCGAAGACTCCGTTGAGAGTCATGGTCTTGATATCTGCCTGTATGCCTGCTCCGCCGGAAGAATCACTGCCGGCTATGGTAAGGGCTGTTTTCATACGCCTTCACCTCTGGTAAGTCCCGAAGCTGCTTCACGGAGCTGTGCTGCGGCTGCTTCTATGTCCTCTGCGCCGAATACCGCTGATACTGCCGCTATACCTGCCATTCCGCCCCCTGCGAGCTCAGTCAGGTTCAGCGCATTGATCCCTCCTATAGCCACAGATGGTATCCCGACACTTCCGCATATCTCACGGAGCTGTGAGGTCGTTATGCGTATAGCATTGGTCTTGGTAGGCGACGGGAATACTGCCCCCACTCCCAGATAGTCAGCTCCCTCGGACTGCGCCCTCTTTGCCTGCTCTACAGTCTTTGCAGTTGCTCCGATAATAAAATCCTTTCCGGCGATACGCCGTATCTCCCTGACCGGTGCGTCCTCTATACCGACGTGTACTCCATCAGCTCCGGCGGCAAGTGCTGCATCATAGTCATCGTCTATGATAAGCGGTACGCCGTACTCACGGCATATTCTCCCCACCTTGTATGCCTCCTCGGCAAGCTGTTCCGAGGTCATGCTCTTTTCACGAAGCTGGAGCATTGTCACTCCTCCTGCAAGAGCCTCCTCTATACACTTGTAAAAGTCTCTGCTGCCCATACATTTGCGGTCTGTAACTGCATACAGCAGAAGCTGTTCACGCTTTACGTTCATTTATCCCACTCCTTAATCCGTTCATGTATGCGGAGGTGTCCTCACACACCATAAATCCGCTCCTTATACAAATACCTGCCGCTCCGGCAGCTATGACAGCTCCGGCATTTGACGGCGATATACCGCCGATAGCATATACCGGTATGCTGACCGCAGAGACTGTCTCCCGGATAAAGTCAAGTCCCCTGCCGGGCAGCCCTGCCTTACAGTCTGTTGCAAATACGTGTCCTGCTGTGACGTATGCTGCACCCAGCCGCTGTGCCTCCTGCGCCTCCGCCGGAGAGTGGACTGATACACCGATAACATCAAACCGCTCAGGAGCCGTAAGCTCCCTCAGTATCGGCAGCGGCAGATGTATCCTCCTTGCTCCCAGCTCAGCGGCTGCATCTGCGTAGGTGTGCAGAGTGCAGTCCGTACCGTACCTTTCGCACAGCTCCATGACCTCAGCAGCAAGCGTGATGTACTCCTTCTCCGGAAGGTCTTTTTCACGCAGTATTATACTGTCCGGTGCGCTCTGACATATCATCCCTATACGGTGAAGGAAGCTCTCACGGCAGAGTCTGCGCTCAGTCACGCATATCACCTTACACATACAGATAATCGTTCAGCACAGGCTGAAGCCCTTCATCGGACATATCCTTGTACATCTGTGCAAAGCTGCGGCTGTCGTTGATCTCGAACTGCTCGTCGCCCTCAGCGTCACTTTCCTTGCCTGTGTACTTGCTCTCGTGATCGCCGATACCGGTGGAGACTCCGGCACTGATCTTGGTGGCAGCTATCTTTACAATGCCGTTGCGGAAGCTCTCACTCTCCCTTGATGAGACGGTTATGCCTGCAAACGGCAGGAAAAGCCTGTAGGCGCAGAGTATCTGGCACAGTTCACGCTCATGGACGTCCTGTGGATTGATGGTGTCATTGTTGATTATGGGACGCAGCCTCGGACATGACAGTGATACCTCTGCGTGAGGATATTTGCGCTGGAGATAGTAAACATGGAGAGCAGATGCAAGTGCGTCCCTGCGGAAGTCGGAAAGTCCCAGCAGTGCAGAACAGGCTATACCTCGCATTCCGCCCATTAGCGCCCTCTCCTGTGCGTCAAAGCGATATGGCCAGACTCTCTTGTGTCCGGCAAGGTGGAGCTGCTCGTACTTCACGGTATCATAGGTCTCCTGGAATACCGTCACATAGTCCACTCCGCATTCATGCAGATAGCGGTAGTCATCGGTATTCATCGGGTACACCTCTATGCCCACCATCCGGAAATACTTCCTTGCCAGTTTACAAGCCTCACCGATGTACTTCACGTCACTCTTTGAACGGCTTTCACCGGTAAGAAGAAGTATCTCCTCCATTCCGCTGTCTGCAATGACCTTCATCTCATGCTCTATCTGCTCCATATCCAGCTTCATGCGGCGTATATGGTTGTAACAGTTGAATCCGCAGTACACACAGTAGTTCTCGCAGTAGTTTGCAATGTACAGCGGTGTGAACAGGTATACGGTATTGCCGAAGTGCTTTCTTGTCTCCAGCCTTGCCTTCTCTGCCATTCGTTCCAGAAACGGTGCAGCAGCAGGTGAGAGAAGTGCCTTCAGATCCTCCACTGAAAGCGTGTCATGCTGGAGCGCTCTGTGAACGTCTGCGGCAGTATAGGCATTGTAATCGTAGCTCTCCACCTGCTTCATTACCTTCTCACGTATATCGGAGCTTATCTGCTCCATGTCCGGCAGATACGCCATATGATCGGTACGGCTGGAAGGATCTGTCTCAAGTCTGTGCTTGCGCTCAAGTGCCTCCGCGGAAAGCTCCCCGGAGTCAATAAAGAAATGATTCTCCATAGTCGTCACCTCAGTCCCGGAGGAATCCGGTAAGAGTGTCGGATGGCGCTCCGCCACGCATAAGCACTCTTCCAAGTCCGGAAAGATATGCCTTTCTTCCCGCTTCTACTGCCTGTCGGAAAGCGTCTGCCATTACCGGAAGATCTCCTGCTGTTGCAAGTGCAGTATTGCACATTACAGCGGCAGCTCCCATTTCCATTGCCTCGCACGCCTGTGAGGGACGTCCGATGCCTGCGTCCACGATCACAGGCAGGTCGATCTCGTCTATGAGTATCTGTATGAAGTCCTTTGTGGCAAGTCCTTTGTTTGAGCCGATCGGTGAAGCAAGAGGCATTACTGATGCCGCTCCTGCATTCACAAGGTCACGGGCAGTATTGAGATCGGGATACATATAGGGCATTACAATGAAGCCTTCATTTGCAAGTATCTCTGTCGCCCTTACTGTCTCTGCATTATCCGGCAGAAGATACTTGGTATCACGCATTATCTCCACCTTTACAAAGTCTCCGCAGCCCAGTTCACGGGCAAGACGTGCTATGCGGACTGCCTCGTCAGCATTCCTTGCTCCGGAGGTGTTGGGCAGCAGTGTCACTCCCTCAGGTATGTAGTCAAGTATATTCTCATGTTCTTTGGTCTGCGCTCTTCGTACTGCAAGGGTTATAAGCTCTGCTCCGGCATACTTTACTGCCGCTTCGATAAGTGACAATGAGTATTTTCCCGATCCCAGTATAAAACGTGAATCAAACTCACGTCCGCCCAGTACAAGTTTATCTTTTGTGTTCATTGAAAAGCCTTCTTTCATATTTTCAGCAGTCGGTCTCTCCGGCTATGAGCCGGATGACCATGTGTGCCTGATGTGCGGCACATATCATCACCCGGGAGGCGAATAGTCCCTCTCCCTCTGCAACTCCGTTCACTCCGTCACCGCTGAGATAGAATCTGCTCCCCAGCCTGCGTGTGCGTATCATGTTGGCGGAGTACAGTCCTGCCATTCCTGAACCTGCCACAAGGTACTTCTCCGGTAACTGCTCCAGCACTGTGTTCACCAGCATAGCCTTCTGCTCTGCGCTGTCAAATGCCTCACATATTATCGGATCATCCCTCAGCAGCTCAGGTATGTTTTCCGGAGTCAGCTTCACGGTATCCGTTCTGATGTCACAGTAGGGGGCTAAACGGGACAGTGTGTCCCGGAGCGCCTCCGTTTTCGGAAGTCCGATCTGATCGGGGAAATACTGCTGTCGGTTCAGGTTGGATATATCTACGGTGTCGAAGTCTATAATGTGGAGATGTCCCACTCCGGCACGGGCAAGAGTTATGGCAATATTGGAGCCGAGTCCACCGAGTCCGCAGACTGCCGCAGATGCCTCTGACAGCTTCCTTTGCATTTCCGCTCCGTGACGCTGTGCCAATGAGGAATACATCTCTTCTCTGGTAGGTGTCATATCAGCCGCCTCCTACAAAGCCCACTATCTCCACACTGTCTCCGTCCTTTACAGTTGTATCTGTGTATGCAGACTTAGGTACGATCTCAAAGTTCAGCTCCACAGCCACTCTCTCCGGCTTGTAGCCGCCCTCCTCAATAAGCTGCGCTATCGTTTTTCCGGCAGCGTCCTGTTCTGCACCGTTTATCCTTACCATTGTTTACCTCCTTTGCGCAAAAAAGCGGAAGCTGCCGGGATAAGGCAGCTTCCGCTGAAGTTACTTCTTTCCCTACGTTGGCATTATCCAAATCAGGTCTCAGGTCGGAGACTCGGTCGTCCCCCTCTCAGCCCGTCTACGAGCTCCCTGTTGTATTGCGGTCTTCTCAAAGACCATTTACTATTGTAGCACAGTAACACCCGGATTTCAAGTATCCTGAAAAATGTTTTTGTTCAAACTAATTTTATCATCTGGTCATAGCATAGCTTATCGCCGTTTTCAGTGCCGATAATGTGATACTCTGTCTCACGGTATCCGTGACTGAGGTATATCGCCTTTGCGGGAAGTGATGCGGAAAGAGTTATAGTCCCGCCGGCTCCTGCTATGCCCTCAGCAAACCGCAGCAGCTCACCTCCGAAACCTTTCCCCTGATACTCCGGCAGTACGAAAAGGCGGTTTATCTCATTGCCGTTCACTGTAACCGTTCCGGCAGCACTCTCTCCATACATATACAGCCATACTGCTCCGGCAGCTATATCAGCCGCTATGCGCTCTTCTGAATGATGCTCCAGGAAGAACTGAACTGCTCCGGCAGGATAATACAATGGATATACTGCGGATATCGTCTCAGAAGCTATTCTCTTTACTGTCTCACAGTCCTTGGACTCAGCCTTTACTATCATCTTTTTCCTTTCCTGCACTCTTCTTATCCGCTATAGCTGTTACTATCTTGGCTGACAGTGTTCCCAGTGCTGCTCCGCCGATAACATCTGTGGGAAAGTGTACATAGAGGTACATACGTGAAAATGCGATAAGATTTGCAAGCACCATTGCAGGTATCCCAAGCATCTTGCTGTAGTGGAGAAGCGCTCCGGCTCCGGCAAAACTGGCGATAGAGTGTCCGGACGGAAAGGAGTAATCCTTCGGTATCTTTACCAGCATATCCTCCAGCGGATCTATCCAGCAGGGACGGTCCCGGCGGATAAGGTTCTTCAGTATCAGATTTCCCGCTACAAAACCTCCCGATATGGCTCCTATCATCACCAATCCTGCACGGCGCAGCTTTTCACTCAGCAGCAGCATGGAACTGAATGCCAGCCAGAATACTCCCAGGTCACCAAAGCGTGTTACCCAGGGTATCAGCCTGTCCATAGTGTGGCTGCGGTAATGCTCCTGTATATAATCAAGTATGCTGAAATCAGAGTGCTGTATATTTAACCTTCTGAACATTATTAATCCTCCGTCATAAGATATGCTCGGCAGGGCGAACCGTCCGATCCTGCAAGATTCAGCGGTGCGGCACTCAGAAAATACTTTCCCTCTGTTACTCCATCCAGTACCAATCCCTCCAGCAGCACTATCTCTCTGCCAAGAAGTATCAGATGCACCTCCATCGGTGCTTGCTCAGGCCCTACGCTCTGGCTATCCGTCCCTACGAGCCGCACTCCTCCATCTGCAAATACTCTTGCAGCCGGAGCTGTGACTACTCCCCTGTCTGCTATTATGATACGCTCAGGTGCGCCTGCCATGCGTGCAGACTCAAGTATCTCCTCAGCCTTCTCTGCTGAAATATCTCCGGGAACCCGACATACATACGCCGCTCCCACAAAGCTGTCAAGAGGCATTTTTTCAACTGTTTTTCCGTCTCCCAGAAAATGAAACGGTGCGTCGATATGCGTGCCGTTGTGTACGCACATTGTCAGCTCTGACAGATTGTAATTATCTCCGTCTGCGGTACGCTTGGCTGCCTTCAGTTCCGGCGCAGGATCACCCGGATATACCGCACATGACAATACCTCCTGCGAGATGTCAATAATCATGATCAAACCCCTTTCGTTTTCCTATGATTATATTATACACCATAACAGGAGGTAATGCAATAGCTTTATCTTCCAAGATACTCCATTGCCTTTTCAAGAAGGTAATCCCTGCCGTCATCGTAAACAGCCTTTAACGCTTCTTCATCAAATGGTATCTTTATATCTATTCCGTTTCCGGACTTTCCGTCTGATCCGGCATCAATGAACGGTGTTCCGTCTTCGTTAAGCATAAGTGAACCTGACAGACTCATTGACTCAGTGCCTACACTAAATGATGTTACGCCCTGTCCTGAGCCATTGGACTGTGTAAAGCCCATTACTGTGACGTTCTCCATGCCGCGCATCAGATGTACAAGGTGGTCTGCCGCACTTACGCTCTCACAGTTGACAAGAAGCAATACTCTGCCGCCTTCAAGTATATCCTCGCCCGTAAACGTGTTCTTCTTGGACTTTACGTAGGTCCCGTCGGCATTGCGCTTGTATTGCTTTGCCTGATCGTCCCATAAAGCATTATAGCAGTAGACGTATTCTCCCTTCGGACAGAACAGCTCTGCAACTGCACGGATAAGATTTCCCGATCCTCCGGAATTGCCTCTGATGTCTATTATTACGTCGTTGATCCCCTTCTTCTTGTACTCCTCCACTTCGCTGCGGATACTCTCCTTCATTTCATTGAAGGACTTTTCATCCTTCACGTTCTCTCCATGGCTGCTCTTTGAATCGAAGAACATTTGCTTTATACGCAGAACTCCTATCCTGCCGTCTATATCCGTCCACTGGAAATTGCCTGCATGAACTCCGTCATCAAGACTTTCTACAGCTTCAATGATGCGGTCAAAGTAGCTTCCCTTCTTTTCCAGTGTCACTGTCTGCTCAATTCCGCTGTCATCTATAAAGGATACTTCAACCGTATCACCTCCGATACCGGCTGCCATTATACTGCGGAAGAAGTATTCGCAGTCACTGTCAGCATAGTTTATGAACACATCTTCCTTAGTGGGAAATGTGTGTACAGGAGCATCCTTTGCCGCCTCTTCGGGGCTGCGTCCGTCCCAGGAAGTTATTACAGTACCGTTGTGTATCCCCTTCTCTCTCAGGCTCCTGGCTGTCTGTACGGCTACAGTCCTGCCGTCCTCAAGATTCAGTGTGACAAGTCCGTAGTCATTGCCGTATATGCGTTCCCTCGCCTCACTGAAAGCCTTTTCGTATCTGCTTGTGTCTGCACTATAGCCGACATGACCGTCATGGTACTCAGAGATAAGTCCTGCCATTGCTACATAATAGCCAGCCATATCATGCTCCTTTGCAGCTTTCTCAAATTCAGGCCCGTACTTCGCACGCAGCTCTCCGTAATCTATACCCTTCCAGTTGTTGAGAGAGTAACGCTGCTCCATATTCTTCATTACAGTTTCAAACTGTTCCATTATATCCGGCTGACGATACCCCTTATTCAGCAGACAAGCCGGTATGCTCACAACAGTAAGTGCTGCACAGAGTATTGACACTATCCTTCTGACAGTTTTTTTCTCACGTATGAATCCCACAACGCATACTGCTGCTCCTATGTAAACGCCAAGCATTGACTTCTCATACCCGGCAAACCCGAACAGCAACATCGCTGTAACAGCAGGTATAAGATACAGAAGCCTGTGCCCGGGACTCAGCACCTTTTCTGCATATCCAGCCGCCCAGAAAAGCAATCCGCTGAGGAAAAGCTCCAGGGCTATCAAAAGAATATCATAATAGTTCATATCCTGCCTCCTCAGTTAAGATCGTCGTCATGGAAAAACCTGTATCCGAGCCAAAGTATCAATGCAGCTGCTCCGAGAGAGATGATGATGCTTGCCGTAAATCCGGGAATGTCCGGTGCAGCATCAACAAGCGTATATATTTCATCATCAAGACCGTATACTGCCCATGTACTTATGTGCGTCAGCTTCCTGATAGTAGTCACACCAAGTATATCGTTCTGATACGGGAAGTATTTCATCAGCTGAACATATACTACCATTCCCGCAAATCCTGCTAACAGCGTGATATTCTTGCTCTTCAGTACAAATGTCAGTACTATGTATAAGGCTGTTATGCGTATCAGCGGTGCGATGAGGGCTGCAATGCGGATAAGAAATTCTTCCTTTGTCAGTACTGTTCCCCAGCCTAATCTCAGTGTAGCTGCCACAGGTCCTGCTGCTATTATCACCATACAGCCTATAACTGTGTACAGCATCGCTACTGCAACTCTTGCTATGTAGGACTGCTTTCTTGTCCTTCCTCCCATAGTCTCATAGTAAAATGACTTGTCAACAAAGTCAGCACCGCATATGTCTCCTACAGATGCCCCTATAAACATCATCATAAAGGGTATGATCGTATTAAGATTCTCAAGTACGAACTGGCTTCCGGAAACTTCGTTGCGCATCGCTACTGATTCAAATTCGTTTCCGAATGTCATGGCAAGTATGATATTTAATGCTGCCATGAAAAACAGGATCAGGTGTTTCAGTACGCCGAAACGCAGCTGTCCTGCCTGCGCCCGGACAAGTGATATTGTTCCGTTTTTCATTTTGCCCTCCTCAGTGAATATCACTTCTGCGGAATACCGAATATCCAATAATGAGATAGATCATCGTCAGAACTACCGATACTATCACCATTGGAACTGCAAAATCCGGATCGAGTCTGTCTGTGATCAGAACTATATCCTTGTCATCCGCAAAGCCCATGGTATAGTCTTCAAGTGACAACAGTTCCGAGGATGCAAGAGCTGTAAAAAATACAGACAGCTTCTCCATTATCCCCTCTCTGAATATTTCACCAATGCCTGCTCCCATTGCAGGAAAGAGAAGTCCCAGCAGTCCGAGCCCTATGCCTGACCAGCAGTTCCTTGTCATAAAGGTACACATTGCCATGAATGCGTTCATTCGTATGATAAGTATTGAACAGAGTGCGAACCGTAAAGCTGCTTCTCCTGCCGGAAGCTCTTTTCCCCAGCCCCCTGCGATACATCCTACGGCTACCGGCGCCATAAGAAGCACATACCCGATCACAAGGGTTATCACTGTACTCACTATCACTCTTGCCCAGTAGCTGTCACGGCGAGGATGTCCGTAAAGCACTTCGTAATTAAGCGTCTTGTCATTGAAATCCCATCCGCATATGCGCCCTGATAACAGAACAGGTATCAGCGGCAGAAATACACCTAATACTTCTCCCAGCTGTGCCAGGGCCATTCCGCCGCTGAACTCCTTCATAGTGATCAGGTTCTCTATTCCGTCAACACAGCCGATCAGCATATAGAACAGCAGAAACAGCATGGAATAGTACATATACCTGTCACGCTTTATTATGTAGATCTGAGATCTTATTACATTCAGCATTGTGTTCACCTACCATATTAAGATAATACTGTTCAAGATTTGTCTCGTGCAGATACATGGAAAGCGGTATTACTCCGTTTTCAAAGAGCGTCTTTGAGATAAGCCTTATATCATCTATACGCTCCCAGAGCCGCAGACTTCCGTCCTCGGCAGTATCAAACCTCTCGATCCCCAGCTTTTCACTGAGTATCGCTGCTGCAAGGGGATCGTTGTCTGTATGTATGAAGTAAAAATCGCTGCACTCTTTCCTGAGCTCATCCATTGACATGAACTTCAGTATCTGACCGTTGTTGATAAAAAGATAATCGGTACAGAGCTGCGAAAGCTCAGCAAGAATGTGCGAGGAAATAAGTATGGTTATATGATTCTCACGATTAAGACGCATCAGCAGCTCACGTACCTCTACGATGCCCTGGGGATCAAGTCCGTTTATCGGCTCGTCAAGCACCATTACCTCGGGTTTGGTCAGCAATGAGCCTGCTATTCCAAGCCTCTGCCGCATACCAAGTGAGAAGTTCTTTACCGCCTTCTTCCCAACATCTCCCAGTCCCACTGTGTCCAGTACC
>DNLQ01000209.1 GCA_003488415.1 Ruminococcus sp.
CAGTTCAAGGACAAGAGCCAGCGCCACCCCGATGACGTTAATGCAGGTCTGTTCACATATCCGTCCCTTATGGCTGCCGACATCCTCGCCTACAACGCCGATATGGTACCTGTAGGCGTAGACCAGAAGCAGCACCTGGAGCTTGCAAGAAATATCGCTCAGCGCTTCAACCAGCGCTACGGCGACTTCTTTACCCTGCCCGAGCCTCTTATCCTTGAGGTAGGCGCAAAGGTCATGTCTCTCCAGGATCCCACAAAGAAAATGTCCAAGTCCGACGAGAACCCCAATGCCTGCGTGCTTATACTGGACGACAAGGATACTATCATCAGAAAGTTCAAGCGTGCAGTTACCGACAGCGAGGCTGAGGTAGTGTTCCGTGAGGGCAAGGACGGCATCAACAACCTTATGACTATCTATTCAAGCGTTACAGGAAAGAGCTTCGCCGATATAGAGGCAGAGTTCGCAGGCAAGGGCTACGGCGATTTCAAGCTCGCTGTAGGCGAGGCTGTTGCAGATCACCTGGAGCCTGTACGCACCGAGTTCGACAGACTCATAGCTGACAAGGCATACCTGAAGGAATGCTATACCGCCGGCGCTCAGCAGGCTATGAAGATCTCCGGAAAGATAGTATCAAAGGTATACCACAAGGTAGGCTTCGTAGATCCGAGGTAAAAGCGCTTTTAAAGCGTAATACCGTGATTTTTGACAAAACAAGTCAAAAATCCACCGCATTATCCGTAAAAACTACAAAAATGCAAAAATCAGTTGCTTTTTTATGAATTTTAAGGTATCATAAAAGGAGTGCTTTTCCCATGGTTGAATACCAGCAGAAGAATAACTATTCTATCGGCGATCTGCTCGACATCGTCCGCCTCCTGAGAAGCGAGGGCGGCTGTCCCTGGGACATCGAACAGACGCATGAATCGATAAAAAGCGACCTCATCGAGGAGACCTATGAAGTCATCGAAGCCATAGATCTGAAAGATACAGCTCTGCTCCGTGAGGAGCTGGGTGACGTGCTGCTCCAGGTGGTGTTCCATACACGCATCGAGGAGGAGAAAGGACACTTCAACTTTGACAGAGTCTGCGATGAGATATGCAAGAAGCTCATCGTCCGTCACCCCCATGTTTTCGGAGATGTCAAAGCTGACTCCACAGAGCAGGTGCTTAAAAACTGGGACGCTATCAAAATGGAGACCAAAGGTCAGGAGACTTATACCGATACGCTGGAAAGCGTGGCAAAGTCCCTGCCGGCTCTTATGCGTGCCCAGAAAGTCGGCAAGCGTGCAATGCGTGCAGGTATGGACTTCCGTACCGCACAGGACGCTATAGCCTGCATTTCCGCTGAGAAGGCTGAGCTTGATGCTGCCGTTGCCAGCGGCGATGCGGACAATATAAGCGAAGAGCTGGGAGATCTTCTTTTCTCCTGCGTAAATGCTGCACGCCATCTGGGCGTGGACGCTGAGCAAGCGCTGACAGACTCCACTGAAAAGTTCATCCGCCGTTTTGCAGAGACAGAGAAACTGGTCTCCGCAGAGGGAAAGGATATGAAGTCGCTGCCCATCGAGACACTGGACACCTATTGGGATAAGGCAAAAGAAATTATTAATCCGGAGGAAAGATAAAATGACTAAGACCGAACTTATCAACTCTATTTCTGAGAAGGCTAATTGCACTAAGAAGGATGCAGGCGCTGCTCTTGAGGCTACACTGGCTGCTATCCAGGAAGCTCTCGTAAACGGTGATAAGGTTACTATCACCGGCTTCGGTACATTTGATGTTCGTGAGAGAGGCGAAAAGACAGTTCTGAACCCCCAGACAAAGAAGAAGATGGTTTGCCCTCCCAGCAAGGCTCCCGCTTTCAAGGCTGGCAGAGCTCTGAAGGAAGCTGTAAATGCTCCCAAGGCAAAGGCTTCCAAGACAAAGAAGAAGTAATCAGTATTACTCACTGAGTCAATAAAAGGGGACGGAATACCGTCCCCTGTTTCTTTATGGAAGGAGTATATCTATGCGGCTGGACAAATACCTCAAGGTCACAAGACTTATCAAGCGCCGTACCGTTGCCAACGAAGCCTGTGACGCCGAGAAGATCATCGTCAACGGCAAGGCTGCCAGAGCCTCCTATGACGTAAAGGTCGGCGACGTCATCGAGATCAATATGGGCACCCGTCCGCTGAAGGTAAAGGTGCTGAATGTGACTGAACACGCCACTAAAGAAAATGCAGCCGATAACTACACTGTTATAGGCTGAAAAAAGGGACTGCATAAGGGCAGCTCCCTCCGGCGGAACGTGGCATAAAATTACCGAGCCCATAATTCAGGCTCGGTAATCCACTTTTTCCGTTAAGAGGGCTGACTTAAAGCAGTCCCTTTTGTGTTACTTGGTATTGTGTATGTCCCAGCGTGGATTCGTCAGCTTTGCAGCCTTGGTATTGTCGAGCATATTATTGTTCTCCAGCTTGGACAGATCCAGATAGCGGTAATTGGACTTTTCCTCCTTATTGCCGAACAGTCCCTTCAGCTTGGAGATAGCTCCGCCGGGAGACTTCTGGATAACTGCGCCGAGGTGGTGATTTTCCTTCATGAAGTTAATGATCTCAGAGGCAGTTATCAGTAACTTATCGCTTACGTTATATACTCCGGCATAGGACATATCATCAGCATTATTTACGAAGCAGAGCAGGAAATCTACCAGGTTGTGTACGCAGCAGAACTGGAAGCCGTAGTTTCCTCTGCCGTATACGAACGTCGTTCCGTCCTTGGGATCGGTTATCTTTGCCACAAGGTTGTCTGTGAAGTTCTTGGTATATACCGGCGCAAATCTTACGATACACACCATTGTACTCGGATGATGCTTCATCTCCTCTACAAGAGCCTTTTCTGAACTCAGCTTCATGTGAGCATAATTGGTGGAAGGCTTCAGCTCATTGTCCTCACGGATAGGCTCACGAGTCTTAGGAAACTCGTATACCTGATCTGTGCTGAGCAGTATGATCTTACTTACCTCTTCCGTCATTGCATAACGGTAAATAAACTTATCGCAAGCCTTCGCATCGCTCATCTGCTTTTCTGTAACTACAGGGCCGAGATCATTGTCAACCGTACAAGCGGCATGGATCAGTACATTGATCTTATTCTTTTCAAATATTTCGGCAAATTTATTCTTATCTGTAGGGGAGCACTGGATAAAGCTGTAATGGAGCTTTCCTTCGTTATATCCGCATTCCTCGTTGTCTACCGCTATCACCTCGAAGCCCTTCTTCAGCAGGCCCGAGCAGATATGCTGACCTATGAGACCGCAGCCTCCTGTAACGAGAACCTTCTGCATTTCTTCCATGCTTACGCCTCCTTCCTGATCACCGCAGCTTCTGAGCGCTGTGCGATCATTTCCCCTGATTCTTGTATTATATCATATTTCAAAGTGTTTTGCAATACCTTTTTGTGCTGTGTTAATATTATACAGCTATTATTCTGCGCTTTGTATCGGATCGGCGTTTATATCATCGATAAGTGTCTGAACAACAGGATCTATGGAATCAAATGTCTCGTTCCACGGAACGCCCTGCTTTGCGGCTGCTCTGAGCTGCTGGTCAAGGAGCTCCTCACAGTCATTTGATGCTCCTGCTGAGAAATCAAAGAATGTGTTCGCCTCTGCAAGATCCTGAAGCTCATGCTGCATATCCACCATTTCGTCAGTCCAGCCGTAATCCTCACGGAACTGCTTATCTGCTACCTCTCCTACAGTATCGTCCATCATAACGAAACGCTTGCAGTCAAGGAAGCGTGCAGCGCCCTCGGGATTATTACCGCCTGTAATAAAGGCATAAGCCTCCATTCCTACAGGTATATAATACTCGTCAGCCTTCGGATCCCTGGGCATAGGAACAAAGAATGCGTCCTCGCCGTATCTTGTCTTCCAGCTTCCGGGCTCCTTATAGAACTCGTAGAGTCCCACGGGATAGAAAAGCACCTTTCCCTCTCCCACGTACTCCGGATGTGAATCCCATCCGTAATCGCCTACGCCTATAGCGACACAGCCGGCTGAGTTGAGATCGTAGAGCAGGTTCTGCACCCTCTCCATAGCCGGATCGCTGAGGTTGTTCACCAGCTTGCCGTCCTCAAGTCCTATAGCCGGAACTCCGGTGGTATTCATAAGGGCAAACTCAAACCACCAGCCCTCAAGACCGTAGTGCTGTTTCTCCGGATCAACGAAGGTCTTCAGCATTTTCTCGAAAGTGTCCCAGTCCCATCTGCCCTGCCTGTAAAGGTCGGCAGGATCCTCAAGTCCGGCTTCCTGTATGGTCTTGCGGTTATATACGCAGGCTACTTTATCGCCAACAACCTGGGTAACTACCATGTAATGCCTGTCAGCCCACAGAAGCCCGTCGTTGAGCTCCTGCACGTCCTCCCACAGAGGCGAGCTGAAGTCTATATACTCATCCACGGGAGCAAACATACTCTTTACAGCACCCTTGGGGAATGCGTCTCCGTCATTGGCAGCAAACAGGTCAACGCCGTCGCCGCTGGAGATGACCTCTGCAAGTCTCTCGTAGCGGTTCTCCCAGGTACAGGGTATCCACTCGATCTTTCCGCCGTACTTCTCCTCGAATACTACCAGCTCTGTAGGCTTGTTCTTGCCTGTTCCGTCAGGATTTATATCCCATGTTGCCAGCCACTTCACAGTTTTGTTCTCCAGTTCCGTATCCGGAAGCAGCTCCGACTCCTCAGCAGCCTGAGATACAGCATCACGAACCTCTGAAGTAACATCCCTGTCGTAGCTTACCTGTGATGTACCGCCTGCGCTGCATGAGGTGGTGAGCGCCGCAGTCATAACAGTCAGCAGCAGAGCCGAGATAAACGCTCTGGTCTTTTTCATATCATTACTCCTTTTTTCTTAATCCGTTTTCTCCGTTTCCCTGTTATCCGGATGTCCTTGATCCGGTTGCCGATCATATAGTCACACCTTATATATTGTATCATTATTATACCATTTTTCCCTTCTGAAAGTCAATAATCAAAATCAATATAATTTCGGCAGATTTATGGTTAATTTGCTGTAGGGAAAGAAAAATCTGTACAATCTGTATAGGATTGAAAGTCACTGAATCACTTCTGTCTGCCGTCCGGAGCGTCTTTGCAGTTTTGCTTAGGCGAAATGCCCAAATATCAACCACGTAATATGTCACACTAATAGAAATTTCAGAAAAAGCGTGACATTTTAAGTAAATTGTGATATAATTTACTTAGAGGTTTTTACATAACCGGCTATGACCTACAATGATACGGAAAGCGGGGTTCAGAATGGACAATAATATCAATAACGGCAGCAGTACTGATTCACAGGAAGAAAAGTACTCGGCAGAATATACTGTCTACGAGGAAAAGGCAGATGGAGGATATGCTCCGCCGCCCCCTGCCGCTCCATTCCAGAATCAGGCTCCGAGACCAAGAAAGATAGTTACAAAGCAGATGGCCCGCAGACGTCAGCTCGGCGCTGCTGCAATACTGCTTACTCTGCTGATACTCATATTCGTGGGCTGCGCCAAGGGATGCAGTAAGGATGACAGCGGAGACGGCAAGGGAAAGAAAAATCCCACCGAGACCACTACTGCTGCAATGGCGGAAGCTCCCACACAGGAAACCGTTACAGAAGCAGCTACAGAAGCTCCCACAGAAGCTCCTACGGTGAAGCCCGATGCTTCAAACGTAAAGCTGACCACCCGTGAGATATTCCTTGACAATATCGGAGATGTGGGCATCTCTATCATACAGGTATACCCCAACGGCTCCACCGAGAAGAACGAGGTATGGAAGTCATCCGATGAAAGAATAGCCACTGTTGACTCCAAGGGCTATATCACAGCGAAGGCTCCCGGCGAGTGCTTCGTGATACTCAGCTTCGACAACAACCCCGACATTGAGATCGAGATAAAGGTCTCCGTTGCAGAGGGCGTCACACAGACTTCAAATGCCGGCGAGATAACCGCTGCTCCCCTGGGAGCAGCGCCTGCTCCGGCTAAATATGACATTAAAGGGCTCCATTACATCAATGGAGTCCTCGTTGCTAATAAGGAGTATACGCTTCCTCCGGACTTTGCTCCGGGACTGGATCCCACAGCTGAAGCGCAGTTCAATGCCCTCTGCGAAGCGGCTGCGGCAGAGGGACTTTCCATATATATGGGTTCCAATTACCGAAGCTACCAGGAACAGGAAGAGCTGTTCAACAACTTCATAAACTGGTACGGCTATGACTATGCGGAGAACTACGCTGCCCATCCCGGCACTTCCGAGCATCAGAGCGGACTTGCCATAGACTGTGCAAGCTGGTCAGGCACGTTCAGCGAGACTCAGGAGGCTGTGTGGCTGGCTGAACACGCCCACGAGTACGGATTCATCATACGCTACCCGGCAGGCAAGGAAGCTATCACAGGATACCAGTATGAAGCATGGCACATCCGCTATGTGGGGAGCAAAGTGGCTGACGACATCTACAAAAGCGGACTTTGCCTGGAGGAATACCTCGGTCTGACATAAGGAGGCTACACTATGATCTATCTGCTCGAAGACGACAGCGGTATCCGCAGCCTCGTGCTGTATGCGCTGAATAACTCGGGACTGCCGGCAGAGGGCTTTGAGACTCCCTCGGAGTTCTATGCAGCTATGGCACATCATACCCCTGACCTTCTTCTGCTTGATATCATGCTGCCTGAGGAGGACGGGCTTTCCATACTCCGTAAACTCCGCAGCTCTCCGGAAACCAGAAGGCTGCCGGTCATTATGCTGACTGCAAAGGGCACTGAGTACGACAAGGTGGAAGGACTTGACAGCGGTGCCGATGACTACGTCACAAAGCCGTTCGGCGCTATGGAGCTTATCTCCCGTGTAAAGGCACTGCTGAGACGCTCCGCCCCGGAGGAGGAGTCTGTCTCTGCCGGTGATATAACCGTTATGCCGGAGCGGCATGAAGTAACTGTTTACGGCAAGCCCGTTACTCTTACACTGAAGGAGTATGAACTGCTGCTCCTGCTGATGCGCAACCGGGGACGTGTATTCTCCAGAGAGGAGCTTTTGCAGAAGGTGTGGGGATACGGCTTCAAGGGCGAAAGCCGTACCGTGGATGTACACATCCGTACCCTCCGCTCAAAACTGGGTACTCCCGGTGAGCTGATACAGACGATAAGAGGAGTGGGCTACAGGATAGGAGAATCCGATGACTAAACGTATATTCTCCAGCATACTCCTGTTCTCCACCATTGCAGCGCTGTCGGCAATGGCACTGATAACTGCCCTTCTCAACCGCATCTCCACCGAACGATACGCCGCAGAGCTGCGTGACTCCTGCACTCTTATAGCCTCGGCTCTGGAGCAGAGCGGCATGAGCTACCTTGAACGCACAGATTTCGGAGATATGCGTGTCACCTGGATCGCTGCCGGCGGCAGAGTCATCTTCGACTCCGAGGAAAATCCCGGAAATCTGAAGAACCACGCAGACCGTACAGAGGTGGCAGAGGCTTTCAGGAACGGCACGGGAGTCTCCTCACGCTACTCCAGTACTATGATGGATACCACCCTCAACTTCGCCCAGCGTCTCACGGACGGCTCTGTGCTGCGTGTTTCAGGAGTACACCCGTCCTTTATGCGCCAGATGAGCACTATGGCTACTCCCATGCTGATACTGCTGCTGGGAACTGCCGTACTCTCCCTGCTCTACGCCTTCATTTCCGCAAAGCGCATAATAAAGCCTATAAACGGCATCGACCTGGATCATCCGGATATAAGGAGCAGCTACACGGAGCTTGCTCCCCTGCTCACTAAGCTCAGGGATCAGAACGGAATGGTGAACAGACAGCTTGAGGAGCTCAGGCAGAGCCGTGACCAGTTCAACCTTATAACCGAAAGTATGAACGAGGGGATCATAATCGCCGATCCCAAGACCTCCATACTCGCCTGTAACTCTGCTGCCATGAAGCTCCTGGGTGCTGAGGAGAGTACCTCCGAAAAGCACAGGAGCATCTTCTCACTCAACCGCTCCGCAGGCTTCCGTAAATGTATACAGAACGCCATGGGCGGAGTAAGCTCACGGTGCATACTCCCCACGGGCAGCTCAGGAGAGGAGTGTGAGATCATCGCCAGCCCGGTAAATGCTCCTGATGCCCTGTCGGGTATAGTAGTGCTGGTATTCGATGTCACTGAACGCCGTCAGCTTGAAGCAATGCGGCGTGAGTTCACTTCAAATGTCTCCCACGAGCTGAAAACTCCCCTTACCGTTATCTACGGCAGTGCGGATATGCTTGCAAGCGGCATGGTGAGACCGGAGGACGTGGCAGAGTTCGCAAGCTCTATCCGCAGTGAGTCCGACAGACTTATAAAGCTGATAGAGGATATAGTGTCGCTGTCAAAGCTGGACGAGGAGCGTATAACCGATCAGGAGGACGTTGACCTCTATGAGCTTTCCGGAGAGATACTGAGGCGGCTGAGTCCCATGGCTGAAAAAAGATCGGTGACCTGTCTGCTGTCCGGAAAGCATATAGTCTACAGCGGCAGCCGTACCATTCTTGACGAGATAATCACCAATATGTGCAGCAACGCCATAAAGTACAATAAGGACGGCGGAAACATGGAGGTGCGTATAGGTCAGTCCGGCAGCCATACCACTATTACAGTCAGCGATACCGGTATCGGCATTCCCCCGGGACAGCTTGACCGTATCTTCGAGCGCTTCTACCGTGCCGACAAGAGCCGTTCAAAAAAGATAGAAGGCACAGGTCTGGGACTTTCAATAGTAAAGCACGGCGCTGAGTATCACGGCGGTACTGTCTCCGCAGAAAGCACTCCCGGCAAGGGAAGTATCTTTACAGTTACACTCTGACAGAACATCAGCACTTACCGCAGTCTTCGACAGCATCAGATACAAAACAGGTTTCTTTTCTGTTTCCTCGTTCAGTCCGGTCTTTTTTTATCAAAAGACTTGCAGAAATCACCGGACTGTGTTATAATAATATGGATACATCACAATAACTATGGAAAGGAATAAATGAAATGGTTTTACTTGATGAACTCAGAGTAGAAATGACCGGATACCGGAAAGAAATAGAAGAACTCTCAGACGTCCTCAGCATCAAGGCTTCCAAGGACAGGATAGCTGAGCTGAATGCCGAAACTGCAAAGGACGGCTTCTGGGATGACCTTGAAAACTCACAGAAGGTACTCCAGGAAACAAAGGCTTTAGAACGTAAGATAGAAAGATTCAATAAACTCAGCGGAAACCTTGAGGACATCATTACCCTGATAGAGCTTTCTATCGAGGAAGAGGACGAAAGCTCCGTAGAGGAAATCACCGCAGAGATCGCCGCATTCAAGTCCAAGCTGGAGGAGGAGAAGCTGACTACCCTTCTCAGCGGCGAGTATGACAACTCCAATGCAATCCTCACCTTCCATGCCGGTGCAGGCGGTACTGAGGCTCAGGACTGGGCAGAGATGC
>DNLQ01000230.1 GCA_003488415.1 Ruminococcus sp.
ACTCGTCTGGAAAGCCATCCGAAGTCATATCAGAATGTGACAAATGTCATCTCCGCATCTGACTCCGGACACTACAAAACGGCTCCGGGATGGTGTATAATGATAACAGAAACAGACCTACAGGAGGTACGATATGGAAAACACTGTTGTAAAAATAGAGAATCTTGTAAAGCGCTACGGCGATCTTATCGCACTGGATCACCTTAATCTTGAAATAAAGCAGGGGGAGATCTACGGGCTTCTTGGCCCCAACGGCTCAGGCAAGTCCACCGCAATAAACTGTCTGCTGTCCCTTCTTTCCTATGATAAGGGCAGTATAGAAGTATTCGGCAGGGAGATGACTCCCGTAAGCTATGACATAAAGAAGGAGATAGGAGTCATAATGCAGAATGTTGCAGTTTTTGACGAGCTGACAGTACAGGAGAACATCGACTACTTCTGCGGTCTTTACATCACTGACAAGGCAAAGCGCCGTCAGTACGTTGATGAAGCCATAAAGTTCGTGGGATTGGAGGATTTCCGGAAGTTCTATCCCAAGAAGCTCTCCGGCGGACTTCTCCGCAGACTGAATATCGCCTGCGGTATAGCACATAAACCTAAGCTGATAATCCTTGACGAACCGACCGTAGCAGTTGATCCCCAGAGCCGCAACCGTATCCTTGAGGGCATAGGTAAGCTGAACAGTGAAGGAGCTACAGTGATCTATACCACTCACTACATGGAGGAAGTTGAGCAGATATGCTCACGCATCGCCATACTGGACAAGGGACACAAGATAGCGGAAGGAACAAAGGACGAACTGAAGCGTATGGTGCGTACTACCGAGACAATAACCGTTGAGATACTTGAGCTACCGGAGAATGTATTCAGTGAGCTTAATGCCCTTCCTCACGTATGCGGTACAGAGCATAAGGAAGGAGTTCTGACTGTCAGCTGTTCAGGCGGCAGGCACAATCTTATCCGCATACTTGACCTGCTCCAGAAGCATGACATCAGCTTCGGACGTGTATACTCCGAGCTTCCCACACTTAACGACGTATTCCTTGAGATAACAGGAACTGCTCTCAGGGACAAGGAGGAATGACTATGCTGCTGCACTCTCTTAAATATGAGCTTCTTACCGCACTTCGTGAGAGATCAATAATAATATGGCTGGTCATATTCCCCATAGGTCTCGGCATCTTTATGAATGCAGCTTTCGGCAGCCTTTATGAAAAGACCACCAATATGTCAGCGCTGCCTGTTGCTATAGTGGAGGAACAGAAGGATCCGGTCTTCCGTTCGGTAGTTGAATCCTTGGAGGACAGCGACGAGCCTTTCCTGAAGGCAGAATATACCGACAGGGAGACAGCCGAGAAGCTCTTAAGTGACGGTGATGTAAAGGGTATCATCATGATCGGCGATCCCATAGTTCTTGAAGTGAAGGAAAGCGGCATAGAGCAGACTATCCTTCGCTCCTTTACAGATCAGTACACAGTGAACAGCAGCATTATCCGTGAGATAATGAAGAAGGATCCGGAAATGGCGATGGAAGCCGGAAAAAGAATGGCAGATGAGCTTAACGCCTGCCATGAGGTTTCTCTCACAAACGGAAATACCGATTCCTTCACCCAGTACTTCTACAATCTTATCGCTATGGTAGCCATGTACGGTTCTATCCTGGGACTCCAGATCTCTGTGAACAATCAGGCTAATCTCTCAGACATCGGAGCAAGAAAGGGCTGCTCACCTGTAAGAAAATCTATCACACTGACAGCAGGACTTATATCCGCATGGATAATTGAAAGCGGATGTATGGCGATCAGTGTGACCTTCCTGCGCTTCGTGCTTGGTGTGGAGCTTGGCGGAAGTCTCGGACTTGTGTATCTCACAGCACTCCTGGGAGGCATTGCCGGAGTATCAATAGGCTTCATGATAGGCTCTTTTGACCGCTTCAAGTATGAAGTGAAGTTCGGGATAGCGATGGCGGTTTCAATGACACTCTGCTTCCTGAGCGGACTTATGATGGGTACGATCAAGCCCATTATCGAGAAGAAGGCTCCTGTAATAAACCGTCTCAATCCGGCAGCGCTTATCTCCGACTGCCTGTACGCTCTCAATGTTGACAGCGATCTGCATCGTTTCAGTGTGAAGATAGCTTCACTGGCAGTAATGACTTTGGTTTTCTCAGTTATCGGACTTATTATGATGAGGAGGAAGAAGTATGCAAGTATTTAAGGTCTTTCTGAAGGTGATGAAGAAGAATATACGCTCCATGATGATCTATGTGGTGATATTCCTTGCACTTTCCATAACCTATACTATGATGGATGACGGAAATAAGACCTTTGATGATTATGCTCTGAAGGTATGTGTATTTGATGAAGACGGTACTGAGGAGAGCAAGGCACTTGAAGATTTCGTTTTCTCACGTCATGAGCGTACTGAGGTAAAGAACGACCACGACTCCATTACCGACGCTCTGTACTACGGCGCTATCAGCGGTACTGACTGCGTATTCGTGATAAACAAGGGGTATGCGGATAAGCTCAGTGCAGGAGATACAGATGACCTGTTCACCTTCTACACCATGCACGGTAGCTACTTTGAAGCTCTTCTGGAGACTCAGCTCAATGCCTATGTGCGTTCCGTAACTGCATTTACTTCTTCGGGATTCGAGCTTGATGAAGCAATAAGCCGCACCGCAGAAGCAGTATCGGCACAGACTGAGGTAGTAATGACAGAGCGGGACAACGGCGATCCTGAGTTCTCAAAATCCTTCTCTGTATTCTTCATATACATGGCGTACATCCTTATGGCGGTAATGATAAATACTCTCTGTCCGGTGCTTATGGCTATGGAGCGCAGGGATGTCCGCTACCGCACCAACTGCTCAAGTCTCAGCTCTCTTTCAATTTCGGTACAGATCTTTGCAGGCTGTGCGGCGGTAGTATTGGCGCTGTGGCTGGTGTTCATGCTTACAGGTGTGTTCCTCCAGGGAGGTATGTACCATGGCAAGGCATGGCTGGCAGTTCTGAACAGTCTGGTATTCACTGTAGTATGCACCGCTCTTGCACTTCTCTTTGCCAGCTTCGACCTCAGCCTCAACATGATAAATCTCTTTGCGCAGGTCATCAGTCTCGGACTCAGCTTCATAAGCGGAGTATTCGTACAGCAGAGCCTGTTAGGTGAGGGAGTGCTGTCTGTAGCACGTTTCTTCCCGACCTACTGGTATGTCAAGGCAAATAACTGTCTTTCCGGCATGGATACAGTGCAGTCTGTTTCCGGGGCTATGGGCTGTATCGGTATAGAAGCAGCCTACGCCGCTGCACTTCTCCTTATTACTCTCCTTGTAAGAAGAGTAAGATACAGCGGAGCTTCTGTGAAAACAGAGGTAAAGAAGGCTGCTGCACCTACTCAGGCATGATATAGTTTTGTAAAGCACCGCACAGGAAGTCATATACTTTCCTGTACGGTGCTTATTGTCTCTCTGCAAAGCCGTATGCAGCTGAGGCAGTTCTTTCTGCGTGTATGCTGAACTTGACCTTCCGGAAAAAAAGTTATATAATAATAGAGTCAGCAATGTCTGTACATCAACAGGAACGGCGGTATGCGCTATACGAAACGCAGCTGCTCTGTTCTTGATCCAATCATACCGCTTGCTTTTTCATGATACAGGGAAGCGGTAAAAAGGGGGAAAACTATGAAAAAACTTATCGCATTCATCTCGGCACTCACTCTTACAGCATCCTGCACCGGCAGCTACGTGAACGCAGCGGATGCTGTACCGGCAGACATAGGAGAGGCAGCTTATGAGAGTATTCAGTACATGAAGCAGTCCTATGATCTGAACAGCGACGGTATTATCACTATGGAAGAACTCTGTCAGGTTAATACCCTCACACTTGATCTGAATGACGTTACCGGCATTGACTGGATGTCAGGTCTCAGCAGATGCAGGTACCTGTCTCTTTCCAACGGTAATTATACCGACCTTTCAGTGCTGAAGGACCTTCCGGAGCTGAAGACTCTCGTTCTGAAAAACGTACCTGTGGAGGACATTTCATTTATCGGTACGCTTAAAAAGCTGGATACGCTCGAACTGAGGGGACTCCCTGCAACAGACATCTCCGCTCTGAGCAAACCTCCTCTCAACAGATGTACACTGTCAGATATGCCGCAGATAACCGAGGAACAGAGGATCGCTGTTGCACGTTCTGCCGGGGACATTGAGATAGAATGCGGATTCTTTGAGGAAGCTGGCATCAGACCTGAGGGGCTTTTAGAGACCGATGATGTGAAGCTGGTGTTCGGAGATACTGATGTTATATCTATAGGCAACTGCAAGGATACCATAAGCGGTTATTATACCCAGGTATTCGGAAAGAAAGCCGGCAGCACAGAATACAGGCTCCTTGCGGACGGCAAGGAGATAATGAAGGGTACTGTTACGGTGAAGGATGCTGACGTTCTGTCACCTGAGCTCCACGACACTCATGCCGATGCTGTTCCGTGTATCGGACATACTAAGGATACCGGGTATATGTGCCTGGAGAACGGCGTACTCTATACCTTCGACGATGACAAGGTCGGCATTTATACAGAAGGCGTAAAGGAATTCAGTACCATTGAACACCGGGCGCAGTATAATATATACTACCACTATGACTTCATAGTAAAGGATGACGGCACACTCACCATAAACGGAAAGGAGCAGGAGGGTAAGTACGAAGGAACTGCTTTCGGCTGCTTCTGGAATGATAAGGGAGAGCTTTATACAGCCTTCCCGAAGAGCAGCAAGGAGTTCAGGGTAGTAAAGATAGCCGATGATTTCAGGGAGTTTCTTGATGACGGAAAGAATTTCTACGTTTCTGTAACAGGTGAAGTAATGAAGTACAAGGCAACTCTTGACAGCAAGGATGAACCCCTTGTATCCACCGAGCCTACAGGGATCATGGAGCCGAAGGACTCTCTTTCCATGATGATACTTGACAAGGACAGCACACTCTGGAAGTACTATTCCAACCGTCCTGACGATCCTTATGAGAAGGTAGCGGAGAACGTACAGAAGCTGGACTATGTTGAGACAGATGACAGAACGAGCCGCTATGTATACTACGATAAAGAAGGCACGATCAGAGAGATAGGCGGCAGTAGGGAAGTAAAGCTGCCGGAATCTTCTTTTGCTGAGCGCCTTGGTTATAAGGTGAAAGAAATTACACCTCTCTATCATGTGGACGGCGTTCCTTCTGAGAGCCTTCACTATGTCATAACAAATGATGATGTCATAACATTCACCTTTGGTGAAAAGCACATGGCAGTATCGGATGCTGAGAGATTTCTGTGCCTGTCTTACGGTGACAATATCGAAAACGGCTTTGCATACTTCCTGCGTACTGACGGAAGCATATGGCAGTATGACATAGCCGGTAACACCTGCATGGAAATGGCAGATGCAGGTGTACCAAACGGTGCAGCTCCCGCAGAGGAGATCGTTCCAGGAGACGTGAACGGTGACGGTGAGTGCGGAGCAGCAGATCTTGTTACACTCCATAAATGGCTGCTTGGAGAGCCTGATGCCGTTGTCGGAAACTGGAAAGCGGCTGATCTCAGCCGTGACGGAAGACTTGACGTGTTTGATCTCTGTTTCCTGAGAAAGAAACTGGCAGATCCCCTGCTCCCCACCGATCATGACGGACAGGCGTGAAATCGGATACTGCGTAAAGAAATATAGGTGATATCGTGGGTGTACTGACTGTAAAGCATAATGAATTAAGTGCTGAAGAATTTGTAATGCTGTGGGAAAGTGTCTGGGGGATATATTTGTGGAGCTTTGTGCAATGCCGGACAAGATACCTTTCTACGAGAAGTTCGGGTTCAAGGCAAATGAAGCACAAAGACTCAGGATAATGCTCAGGGCAGAGTAATGCTGTCAGGCAGAAAAGCAACAGTCCCGGAATACTGCTCCGGGACTGTTTTGTCAGATAAATGATAACCGAATCAGGCTTTCTTTATGTTACTGATGTTAACTGTTATGATACCTGCGGTGATGAGCAGGAGGGCGAACAGATACTTTATTCCGAGCTGTCCTGATTCACCTAAAAGGGCAGCTGAAAGAAGTACTCCTATCACCGGGTTCATAAAGCCGAATACTGATATTTTTGATACATCGTTGTGTTTGAGGAGTATTCCCCACAGTGTATAAGCGGCACTGGAGACAAATGCCAGGTACAGGAGTATCAGCGCAGCTCCCGGAAGCTGTACAGTGTTTCCGGAGACTGTTCTGCCGCCGGAGAGCGCAAGTGCAAGGCTGCCGGCAGCAGTCATTGCCAGTCCGCCGAACATGAACTGATAGCCGCTGAATAGTACAGTGTCATGCTGTGCAGAGTACTTTTTTATAAGTACTGAGGATACGCCGTAGCACATGGCGGACAGAGCTACAAGCCCGTCACCAAGCGGCTTGAAGGAGAAACCTTCCGGAGTGAGGTTTATCATCACTACACCGGCGAATCCCAGCAGGCATCCTAACAGTTTCCGGGGAGTCAGTTTTTCCATTCTCATGAACAGACAGGCAGCGATTATAGAAAAGAAGACAGTAAGGGAGTCCACCACAGCGGAGTTCACTCCTGTAGTGTGAGCGAGTCCGAGGTAGAAGAAAACGTACTGTCCTACAGTCTGGAACAGGCTGAGGAGGGCTATCTTTCCGATCTCGTCTCTCCCGGGCAGCGGGATCTTCCGCCGGAGGATGCCGGCAAAGACTATTACAAGTATCCCTGCAAGGAAAAAGCGGATTCCTGCGAACCTGATGATCCGCCATGTCTCGCTGCCTGATATATCCCACAGCCTGTAGCCGATCTTTATTCCCGGAAAGGCGCTTCCCCACAGGAAACAGCATATCAGCGCTCCGAGGAATACGAGAGCATTTTTCTTTATATTCTTCATTATCTCACTTCCGTCAAGTAATATACCGGAGCTTTCCAAGCATAACGGCGCAACATTTATTTTACTTCAATACAGAGGATATGTCAAGTTCTAACGGATCGGATGCTGCAATAATCACTGCCGTGGGAACACACAGGAAAATATCTGATATCGTACTCCGATAATAATAAACAGCTTCAGCCGGAATGCCTCCGCAACAAACAGTTGCTTGCTCCGGAAAAGGAATGGTGGTATAATATTTACAAGACGGAAAGCCGCTGCAGAAGGCTCACCGGACACTAAAATATCTCAGAGGTGAAATGTTATGGAAACTAAAGATGTTATACTTGAACTGCGCAATAAGAAGGGACTCTCACAGGAGGAGCTTGCTGAGAAGCTCTTTGTTACCCGTCAGGCTGTATCACGCTGGGAGAACGGCGAGACAGTCCCGAACACAGAGACACTGAAGCTGCTTTCAAAGGAGTTTGATGTTTCTATCAATACTCTTCTCGGTTCACCGAGAAAGCTGATATGTCAGTGCTGCGGAATGCCGCTTGAAGACTCCTCCATAAGCCGTGAGCCGGACGGAGCATTCAATGAAGAGTACTGCAAATGGTGTTATACTGACGGGAAGTTCACATACTCCAGCATGGAGGAGATGATAGACTTTCTCTCTGTGCATATGTCCAATGAGAGCTATACTCCCGACCAGGTAAGAGAGTATCTTTCCGGGATGCTCCCTGCGCTCAGCTACTGGAAGAAAAATGATTGATGATGAAAGCAAAAGGCACCATCCGGTGCCTTTTGCTTTTAATCCTCTTCGCTGCTTTCCGTATCATCGGAGCTGTCAGCATCGTTCATGGAATTCATTTCGATGTCGATGAACTGATCCAGTGACATATAACCCTTGCTCATCATAAGGAACTTATCGTTATAAAGATCAATAGTCGAAGCTGCTGCGGAAAGCATATACTTGAACTGAGCTTTGCCGATTATACTTTCCCTGAAGCTCTCTGTCATGCGGAAGCGAATACGTCCGGAGCCAAGGTCAAAATCAAATGAACCGTCAACGATGCCGTAGTTTGCAGTAGTCACTGCAAGAGCCACGTCGATGCGTTTATCCTGAGGCACCTTGAATGGCATCAGGGAGATAAGACTCACCATCTGACGCTTAGGAAAGACGTAGAAAGCTATATCCATAGGGATGTCGTCGCCGTGTACAGTACAGGTGACCACCATTTCTTCATCGTGTGGAGTGTGAGTGAAGTCCATATCCCTGAACATCTCACATATAGTCTCATAGACTCTTTCTGCCTGTTTTTCATTGATTTCATCTGCCATAGTAATTTCCTCCTTATGCTTTTTCTATCTCTGCCGCAAGCTCCAGGAGCTGTCTGTCGGCATCATCCTTGTGTTTGAGCGGATCAATGAGTCCCACAGCGCCCTTGTGGAAGTTTTCAGGCGTTGCTTTTCTTAGATTGTCAGTGGCTTTCATGGCGTTTCCGCTTGAACAGCAGACTACCGTAAATATGTTTTTTCCTACGATACGGTGGGTTTTGAGGTAAGCACCTATAGCCGGCGGAAAGGTATTTGCCCACACCGGGAATCCGAAGATGATATTCTCGTAGTCATCGGGATCAGCTTCAACAGGCTTCAGTCCCGGATCCTCTTTAAAAATGGCGCTTCTGCCGCCTGACAGCCACTTTCCTAATCCTTTCCCGGGCGGTTCCTTCTCCACAAGAAGTCTCTCGGTATCTATATCCGGGTATCGGCTCAGGAAGTCGGCGGCATATGCTGTATTGCCCTCAAATGAATAGTATATCATAAGAGTTTTTTTCATATCATCCCTCTTTTCGTATGTCTTTGGTATTATTATACTATTTTCCAAGCGATCTGTCAATGTGTTTGGATGATCCTGTTCCTTAACGGCGGTTTTTCCATACTATCCCCCTCTGAACAGATCTGCTTTAATATCATTATACCTCCTTTCCGGATCGTTTTACAGTGTCAGGAGTCAGTTATTGTGATTACATCTGTCACATTCTGGAATAACAAAGGAAAACGATCACATTGACTGCCGGATTTGACATGGGGAAAACATTTCGCAGTGACATGGCACATGATAATCTGACAGATGAAGGTCGGTATGTGCAGTACAATGTGCTTGACACAGGGACTGCAATGTGCTATAATTACCCACAGAATGGGTATAGCCCGACTTTTTGAAAGGAGGATACATAATGGGAAATACAGTATTTTCTTCCTTTGAGATAAACCTCTCTCCGGAGTGGGTATTATCCCGGAGAGATGATGATGCGCTGCCGTCAGAGCGTATAGCAGAGAAGCTGAAGGACACACTCTCTGCCCGCATCACGGATACCAGTCTTACGGGCTGTACCGTGGTAATAGGTATGAACGGAGACTCAAGGGATACACTCAGACGCATAGCCGAGATACTTACCGAGCTGTATCCGGGGGACAAGGACTTCTTCACTGTTGAGCAGACCGGGGAGACTGCGGTCCCGGATAAGGAAGAGGATGCGGAGAAGTCTGCCGATGAGAAGACAGGTGAGGAGGACGCTCCGGCAGAGCCTGAGACTATATTAAGGAAAACAGCAAAGGCAGCTGCCGATGCCGAGAACAGCGGAGGAAAGAAAAAGACGGCTTCCGAGAAGATAGCAGAGCTTATCGGAGCGGCTGAGTTCAAGGAGCTTGTAAAGGAATGTGCTGCTGTAGCACCTTTGCTGAAAAAGTACGGCACATTGAGTACTTTCACCAGCCGATGCTACCTTGTGTCAATAAATGACGGATGCGGACTTTCTACCTGTCTGAAGCTGTTTGCCGATTTTCTGGAGGAAACAGGACTTGCCTCCTTCCAGTCACAGAACAAGACCACTGAGGTCCGTCTCGGAGCGCCCGGTACGGAGAGTCAGATGGAGAATCCCTTTGCTGCCGCACTGAACTGCTTCGGTGAGCGCAGCCGCAGCAGACTGGTCTGCATAGATATATCCGAGTGGATGACAAAGACTGATGACAAGGACTTCCGGAAATTCCTGCGTACAGTGAGCAGCCATGAGGGCGGAAATATCGTATTCTTTCGTGTGCCCTTTGTGGAAAGGGATATACTCCACTCCATACACCAGTCTCTTAATGACCTGATGTTCGTCCGTGACCTTTCGGTAGTGCCGTTCAGTACTGAGGAACTTGACGCCTTTGCAGAGAAGCTGCTGAAGGAGAAGGGCTTCACTATGGAGGTAGAAGCAAGGGAGATGTACCGGGAGCGCATCACAGAGGAAAAGAATGACGGCAGATTCTACGGGATAAACACCGTATCAAAGGTCATAAACGAGATCATTTACACCAAGCAGCTAAGCAATGCCCTCTCCGGAGAGGATGATACTGTGATACGTGCCAGTGAGCTTCCGGGCATCACAGAAGGACACGGCAGGGGACTTACCGGTTCAGAGGAGCTTTCAGCCCTTGTTGGTATGGAGGAAATACAGAAGAAGGTCGAGGAGATCGTTGCCCAGATCATTGCCGGAAAGCAGAACGAATCCCTGGAAGTGCCGTGTATACATATGCGCTTCGTAGGAAGTCCCGGTACAGGAAAGACTACCGTAGCACGTATAATAGGAAAGATACTCAAGGAGAAGGGCGTATTGAGGAACGGCAGCTTCTTTGAGTACAGCGGACGTGACCTCTGCGGACGCTTTGTGGGACAGACTGCGCCAAAGACAGCAGCTATATGCCGTGATGCCTACGGTTCGGTGCTGTTTATCGACGAGGCATACTCCCTTTACCGTGATGACGGAATAAGCACTGCTGACTACGGAAGGGAGGCTCTTGATACTCTTGTGGCAGAAATGGAGAACCACCGCAGCGACTTCATGGTCATAATGGCAGGCTACCCTGATGAGATGGAGAAGCTCATGCACGGCAATACCGGACTTTCAAGCCGTATGCCGTATCAGATAGATTTCCCGAATTATAACCGTGAGCAGCTTGGAGAGATATTTCTTTCCATGGCACGCAGGAGTTTCACCTTTGATGAAGGCTTTGAAGCTGCGGTAAAGGAGTATTTTGCCGGACTTCCCGATTCTCTTATAGAGCGGAAGGATTTCAGCAATGCCAGGTACGTCCGCAACCTGTATGAAAGAACATGGGGCAAGGCAGTACTTCGGTGTCAGATGGCAGGTGAGCAGTGCAGGACACTCACGGCTGAGGACTTCAGCCTTGCAGCCTCCGAAAAGGATTTCAATAATATCAACAATAAGAAAGCAAGATCTATCGGATTCATTTAACGGAAGGAACCTAACACACTAAGAGTTTGACACAATTGCCGAATGTTCTTGCAGTGATAAAGGACTGGGAAAAGTGATACATACCGCAGGTCTCCGGAGGAGGTCTGCGGTTTTGTATATGAGGAGATCGGAGCGGTAATAAACTCTTACAAAATGCCGGGTGTGATTATGTGCAATCCGTGAAAAATATCAACGAATGTCTCCAATAGTATTGACAAATGCCGGAAAATGTAATAGACTAACTATCAGATGATACGTAGTTGCTATCAACATAAGGAGGTACATAAGGTGTATACTGTTTTTGCTGCAAACAGCATAAGAGCCAAGAGATTTGAGAGGGCTGTTGAGATAAGCGCAAGGATGTTCCTGCGTGACGGAATAGAGGCGGTAAAGATGACTGATATTGCAGATGAATGCTGTATCGGTGTAGCAACTCTTTACAGATATTTCGGAACAAAAACAGGAATAACCATAGCTGCGATGACATATTTGTGGAACGATGTGAAACAGATGTTCAGCGGAGTGTTCGGCTCTGAGAACTTCCGCAGACAGCTTGGCATAAAGCAGCTTGCAGAGCTTATGAAGCTGTACATCGTTCTTTATGAGACACATCCCGGCTTTTTGAAGCTGCTGGGAGAGTTTGATCTGCTGATACAGCGTGAGAATATACCTAAGGAGAATTTAAGGGAGTACGATCAGTCCATAATAAACTTCTATCCGGTATTTGAGTCGGCATATATGATCGGCATAGCAGACGGTTCAGTGCGTGAAGATGTGGACATAAAACTGTTCTATGTGAGCTTTGGTCATGCCCTTATGTCACTGGGTAAGAAGCTGGTGCAGCGTGAGCTGCTGCCTTCGGATGACTTTTCCATAGCAAAGGCAGAAATGGAGCTGATCATAGAATCAGGGGTGAGTTACCTGAGAAAGAGGGAGCAGGACTGAAACATCCTGCGTGGAGGTAGAGAAAATGCTTAAACTGAAATATGTTCAGCTTGAATGTATCATAGGCAAAACCCTGGAGCGCTTTTCCGCAAGCACAGCCAGAAGCCTTGCCAATGACGTTCTGTCACTGGATATAAGCACATCGGGAGACATATTTGAAGCCAGTGTGACTTCACGGGAGACAGTACGTCTTGTAAAGCTGTCGGCAGTATTTGAAAGGAAGTATTCCGGGGCAGAGAGGATATTCCTCAACGGATATCAATCCTGTACCGACAGCTATGAGCATACTATAGGTGACAGGATGCACGGCATCAGCCATATCCCTGCGGCAGTCACCGGGCGCTATGCCTTTGACCGCAGCGGCGACTACAGATTTGTGCGCTACGGAAATTCACAAGGTCAGCTTCATGGCTTTTCCTACGGCTATGTCAGGAGCGGAGAGAGCTGCACCTTCATGGGTTCGCTCAGTGAGGATAACGGCTTTACAGTGATATATACTGATACTGCAAGGGAAGAGGTCGCCTTTGTGAAGGACTGCCGTGGATTGACACTGAAGGGCAGCTACAGCGGACTGCGTCTTTACCTTGCTGAGAGC
>DNLQ01000224.1 GCA_003488415.1 Ruminococcus sp.
CTATCCTACTGAGCTATTGGGACACTGTGTATCTGACACAATAAATATTATATCATATACATCAGCTTAATGCAATAGCAAAGGATAAATTTTATTCTTTTGACTTATGTAACGGTATGATCGTAATAGCCTCTGCTCTTTAGCCATTGTTCCTCTGAGAAGTGCATGAATAGCACTGCGCCGGTAATGGCGGTAAGAAGCTCTGAGACAGGTACACTCAGCCATACTCCGCTGATACCGCCAATAGCAGAAGCGATGAAAGCAGCAGGGATCAGCAGCATGGTTCCGCGAAGAACGGAAATAAGCTGAGCCGGAACGGGCTTTTCGTGCGAGGTAAAGTAAACTGAAAGCACAATGTTGAATCCCATGAATGGAAGGCTGGTGAAATACAGCTTCATGCCCTTTTCAGCGATAGTCTGCAATTCAGCATTCCTGCTGTCGTTGAAGAAGCTGACAATAGTGGAATCATAGATGAACACGATCGCATAGACTGCGGCAGAAAAAAGAGCTGCTGCAATAAAGGTGAGCCTCAGCAGATAGCGGCAGGCATCATCGTTGTTCTTGCCGTGATATTTGCACATCAACGGCTGTGCTCCGCAGGAGATCCCGGTAAAAATGGCGGATGCCACGATTGCAGTATTTGCGACAACTCCGTAAGCTGCAATGCCGGTATTTCCGAGAAGCCGGTAGATAATGAAGTTGAATACTATGATGACCACACCGCCGGATATTTCTGAAACAAAGGAATGAAATCCCAGGGAGACAATATTCCTGATGATCTCCCAGGACGGCTTTACAAGACGTATGCTGAAGGCGTTCCAGCCGGTGATGATGTGTATGCTCATTACTGCCATACTGATGAGCGGAGCGATACAAGTAGCAAGGGCTGCGCCGAACATACCCATATTCATAGGGAAAATGAATATGTAATCCAGGATGATATTGGATATGCTGCTTGACAGCATACCTGCCATAGCCAGTTTAGGAGCGCTGTCGTTACGCATGAAGCACACCATGACATTATTGAGGATGAATCCCGGAGAACACAGCAGCACAAGTCTGATATAGCTGTGTGCCTTTTCAAATACACTTTCATCCGCACCGAGTATGGAGGTCAGCGGAGCGGAGAAGAATATACCCAATATCTCAAAGAACGCAGCTATTCCCAGCGCAGCGATTATGGTATTTGTGAAAACAGCGTCAGTCTCATGCCGTTCGGTGTTGCAGTACAGGATAGAGAACTTGCTTCCTCCGCCCATACCAAGCATAAGTCCTGAACCGTTAATAAAACCGAATACCGGAAGAGCGAGATTCAGAGAAGCAAGTCCGTCAGCACCTTCCCCTTTGGCGATGAAATAAGTATCTGCAAGAATATAGATAGACAGCCCGAGGGAGCTGATTATATTGAGCAGAGTGAATTTCATAAAACTGCTTCGCAAAATGCTTTTGTCCATTATAATAATAAACCCCCGTTAGTGCTGTATACTTACCGGAAGGATCAATTGTACAGCCATGTGTAAAAAACCAACTATATTATAGCACGTTTTTACGTGAAATAACAGTAGTTTGAGGATTTTCTGTATATTTATTAAATCTGAAGACTGATGTCCGGGAATATTTGTACAGTATTTCCGGAGACGGAGATCGGTACTGCTGAGGCGGATATAACAACAATCTGCATATTTTTGCGTCTGAGACTTGCATTAGGAAGAAAAAAATGCTATAATGAATTATATAACTATTGCACCGTCCTTTATCATGCCGCTCAGGCAGGGGTATGGGGCATCAGCAGTAATGATCGGAGGATTTATCATGCTATCGGATATAGAGATCGCCCAGAATGCGAAAATGAAAAAGGTGACTGAGATAGCCGCAGAGCTCGGTATATCAGAGGAGCGCCTTGAACCCTACGGACACTATAAAGCTAAGGTATCAGAGGAGCTTTTTGCAGATGTTGCAGACCGCAAGGACGGAAAGCTGATACTGGTAACAGCCGTTAATCCCACTCCTGCCGGCGAGGGCAAGACAACAATAAGCGTAGGTCTTACAGAAGCAATGGGACGTATTGGAAAAAAGACCGTCCTTGCACTTCGTGAACCGTCACTCGGACCGGTATTCGGCATAAAGGGAGGCGCAGCCGGCGGAGGCTATGCTCAGGTAGTGCCTATGGAGGATATAAACCTTCATTTCACGGGGGATATGCACGCTATTACGGCAGCTAACAATCTTCTCTGTGCGCTGATAGACAACCATATGCAGCAGGGGAATGAGCTCAGGATAGACCAGAGGCGAATACTTTTCAAGAGATGTATGGATATGAACGACCGTGCGCTGAGAAACATCGTTATCGGTCTTGGCGGAAAGGCTAACGGAGTTCCCCGTGAGGACGGATTCAATATCACCGTTGCATCAGAGGTAATGGCTATACTCTGCCTTGCTTCTGATCTTGGAGACCTGAAGGAGCGTCTGGGAAATATCCTTGCAGCTTACGACCTTGACGGCAAGCCTGTATTTGCCCGTGATCTCGGCTGTACAGGAGCAATGACGGCACTTCTCAAGGATGCACTGAAGCCGAATCTTGTACAGACACTTGAGAACAACCCGGCATTCATCCACGGCGGACCTTTTGCAAATATCGCACATGGCTGCAATTCCGTGCGAGCCACAAAGCTGGCGCTGAAACTGGGCGACTACTGTGTGACTGAGGCTGGCTTTGCCGCAGACCTTGGTGCAGAAAAGTTCTTTGACATAAAGTGCCGGTATGCGGGACTTTCACCTGCCTGTGTAGTACTCGTGGCAACTATCAGAGCGATGAAGTACAACGGAAGGGTACCGAGAGAGGAGCTCGGGAAGGAGAATCTCTGGGCGCTGGAAAAGGGAAGTGTGAACCTGCGTACACATATTGAGAATATGCACAAGTATCACGTACCTGTTGTAGTTGCTATAAACCGTTTTGCATCCGATACTGATGCCGAGATACAGTTCGTCAAGGATCTTTGTGCTGAAATGGGCGTAGAGGTATCCATGTGTGAGGTGTTTGCAAAGGGCGGAGAAGGCGGAATCGACCTTGCCGAGAAGGTGTGCCAGACCATACAGCTCACAGAGGACAGTGAGGAGACCTTCCGTCCGCTGTATGCAAGGAATCTGCCGATAAAGGAAAAGATAGGGACTATAGCAAAGGAGATATACCGTGCTGACGGAGTAAACTATACATCCCAGGCTGAAAAGGCTATCAGGGAGATAGAAGCTATCGGATTCGGCGGACTCCCCGTATGTATCGCCAAGACACAGTACTCACTTTCTGATGATCCTTCAAAGCTGGGCAAGCCAAAGGATTTCAGCATTACAGTACGTGATGCACGTCTTTCATCAGGAGCAGGTTTTGTAGTCATCTACACCGGTGATATACTCACTATGCCCGGACTTCCGAAAGCGCCTTCAGCCCTTAATATCGACTGTGACGTGAACGGCTGCATCACAGGACTTTTCTGATATGACAGAGATAATCACAAATTCACCTGAGGAGACCGTGGCAGCGGCTGAGAAGCTGGCAGGGATGCTGCGTCCGGGGGATATGATAGCCTTCCGTGGAGGGCTCGGTGCAGGAAAGACGACCTTTACCCGGGGACTGGCGCTGGGACTGGGACTTGGTGACTGCGTGTCATCACCTACCTTCGCACTGGTGAACGAGTACCGGAATATGAAAGACAGAGCTGGTATGACGCTGTACCACTTTGATATGTACCGCATCACCACCGAGGAAGGGCTGGAGTCCACAGGCTTTTTCGATTACGATTTTGAAAACAATATTGCCGTGATAGAATGGTCGGAGAATATAGAAGACTTTCTCCCGAAGCACACCATTTTCATCAGCATAGCTCCGGAGGGCAGTCCGGAGGAACCGGCAAGGAGAATAACGATAGAGGACGGTGACAGATTTGCTGACGCTTGGGATTGATACCTCCGGAAAGACTGCATCAGCAGCTCTGCTTGACACAGATACGGAGATAGTACTGGCGGAATCTGCGCTGTATACACAGAAAACACATTCACAGGTCATCATGCCCATGGTAAAGAGCCTGCTGGCGCAGAGCGGAAAGGCAATGGAGGATATAGGAGCTGCAGCTGTTGCGGCGGGACCGGGAAGCTATACGGGACTCCGGATAGGAGTTGCAGCAGTGAAGGCAATGGGTTTTGCACTTGGCTGCGGCTGCTGCGGAGTATCCACACTGGAGGCGCTGGCTTACAACAATATTGCTTTCAAGGGAACGATATGCTCTGTAATGAAGGCAAGGGGAGAGCTGGTGTATGCTGCGGTATACAGGAGCGACTGCTACAGTCTTGAGACGGCAGAGGAAGAGAGACTGATGAGCACCAACGAGCTGGCGGAGATACTTGCATTCAACGGCAGCGAGGTGATGCTCTGCGGTGACGGAGCTGCTGATTTCTTTACAGCCTTCCGTTCGCCGAAGCTGATCATCGCACCTCCTCAGGGAAGGCTTCAGAATGCCTGCGGAGTGTGTCTTGCAGCACAGTCAAAGCAGCTTGTGACGCCGGATGAACTGGAGGTCAGCTATCTCCAGAAGGTCAAGGCAGAAAAGGATCTTGAGGACAAACAGGCTGGCAATAATTAAGATGAAAGGAGCTGTCTGGTATGATAGCTATTGGCTGCGATCATGCAGGAGTTGAGATGAAGAATGCCATTATCAAGGAACTGAGCGGCAAGGGCTTTGAGTTCAGGGACTTCGGTACAGACGGAGAGCCTTGTGACTATCCGGATAAGGCAAAGGAAGTCTGCGGAGCAGTTGTCTCCGGCGAGTGTGAGAAGGGGATACTGATATGCGGTACAGGCATAGGGATGTCTATCGCAGCAAATAAGATAAAGGGCATACGTGCTGCACTTTGCTCCGACTCCTTCTCCACACGCTTCACACGTCTGCACAATGATACAAATATAATGTGCATGGGCGCACGTACCTTAGGTACGGGACTTGCCGCAGAGCTGGCTGAGATCTTCCTGACCACAGGCTTTGAGGGCGGACGTCATCAGCGCAGAGTAGATAAAATAACTGAAATAGAGAATAATAATTAAGGGAGGAAAAACCATGCTGCATATCATAGATCATCCGCTTGTACAGCATAAGATCTCTCTTCTGAGAGACAAGACCACAGGCACAAAGGAATTCAGGGAGCTTGTATCAGAGATCGCAATGTTCATCTGCTACGAGGCGACACGTGATCTTCCGTTGAAGGCCATTGAGATCGAGACACCGATCGCAGTAGCAAAAGCCAAGATAATTTCCGGAAGGAAGCTGGCATTCGTACCGATACTCCGTGCAGGACTTGGTATGGTAGACGGTGTGACAAAGCTGGTTCCTGCTGCAAAGATAGGACATATCGGATTATTCCGTGATCCTGAGACAAAGGAGTCTGTAAAGTACTATTTCAAGCTGCCGGAGGATATAGCAGAGCGTGACACTATCATCGTAGATCCTATGCTTGCCACCGGAAACTCGGCAATAGCTGCGATCAGCGAGCTGAAGGCACAGGGCGTGAAGAACATAAAATTCATGTGTATCATCTGTTCACCTGAGGGAGTAAAGGCAGTTGAGGATGCACATCCTGACGTTGAGATCTATGCCGGAGTCATGGATCAGGGGCTCAACGAGGATAAGTACATAGTACCCGGTGTCGGAGATGCCGGAGACCGTATCTTCGGAACAAAGTAAGGGTAATAAATCAGAAGCGCATTACGCTGAAAGAGCGTAATGCGCTTCTTCTGTTATAAAAGGAGAAATAACTCGTGAACGGTCACTCGTCAAGAAAGCTGAAAATACGCTGATAGAAATCCGGAGCTTCCTCGTAGGCGGCGTGACCTAATCCCTGGTATACAAAGAGTCTGCTGCCGGCTATATGCTCATGCAGTTCATATGATGCCTGTATGCCTACTGTCTTGTCTGTGTCTCCGCCGATAATCAGTGTAGGGCAGTTGATGCGTTCAAGTTCGGATAAAGCATTGAATTTAAGAATAGCATCTGCATTAGTCAGAAATCTGGTGTAGTCGGAAGGCTTGCCGATATGTCCGATGAAAGGGTATATCTTCCTGTAATTTTTAAGGCGTTTCTCAGAGTAACCTTTTTCTGCGGTACTGATCATCAGCTCCTTGTGATCGCCCTTCTGTGCTGTTTTTATCCAGTACCCCACACAATCCTGTATGATATTATTGGCATACGGTGCGGAGACAGCTAAAATAAGCCTGTCAATAAGCTCCGGGTGATCTATGGCGAGGTACTGCGCAATCATTCCTCCCTGGGACGCTCCCATTACAGAAGTCCTGCGTATACCCAGCGCTTTCAGAGCATTTGCCTGATCCTCTGCCATTTCACGTATGGAGTAAGGATCCGGTAAACTCTTCTTTCTGCTGAACATATAAACGGTGTACTTTTTAAAGAATGGCTTGTAGGGTTTTGCCAGCAGGAGGGCCTTTCCTTTTACTGTAACAAGTCCGTCGGACAATCCCGGAAGAACGATCAGATTCTTATCTCCGTATCCGAAGGAAACGTAGTTCATTTCCGTATCCCCGAGCTTAACGCTTCCGTTCTTAGCATTCCATATCATTATATTTATCCCCCTATAAGATGAAATATGGTATATATTATACATCACAACAAGAGATTTGTCAAATCACCGCAGACATGATGTCTGACATATCCTTTCTCTGCTCTTGACTTAAAACGAGCCGCAGGATATAATGTATATGTGATACCATTGTGTTCACAGATAAGAAAATGATAAGAATTTGTTAGGCTTTTGATAAGGACTTTTTCTGAGAGATGATGTATAATATAATCACAGGATAAAACTGATGAATCAAAAAAGGAGCGTTAATATGAGTTCTTCTGTACTTCGCACGGAAAAGCTGTGCAAATCCTTTTCAAACGGCGGCATCCAGCAGCACGTTATAAAGAATCTTGATCTTGAGATCGAGCAGAATGATTTCACTGTAATAATGGGAGCGTCAGGCTCAGGAAAATCCACACTTCTCTATACACTTTCCGGAATGGACAAGCCGACTCTTGGCAAGGTGTTTTTCGGAGACCAGGAGATCTCCTCACTGAATACCGATCAGCTTGCAGTATTCAGGAGAAAGAACTGCGGATTCGTGTTCCAGAGCATCTATCTTCTTGACAGCATGACAGTATTTGATAACGTAATGACAGGCGCACTGGCAGCTCAGAAAAACTCGCCGGAGCTTGTGAAAAAGGTGGAGGATATGCTGAAGAAGGTAGGTATCGACGAGAAGCTGTGGAAGAAGTATTCCAACCAGCTCTCAGGCGGAGAGTGTCAGCGTGTAGGTATCGTAAGAGCGATAATCAACGATCCGAAGATACTCTTTGCAGACGAGCCGACAGGAAGTCTCAACTCCGCGTCCAGCAACGAAGTGCTTGACATCTTCACCGGCATACATCAGAACGGTCAGAGCATCGTAATGGTAACACACGACATTAAGACCGCACTGAGAGGGAACCGTATCATATTCCTTGATGACGGAAATATTGTCGGAGAACACAGAATGCCGGCTTACGGTACAGATAATATGAAGGAGCGCCGTGAAGATCTGCAGTCCTTCCTTGACCAGATGGGATGGTGACAGAAAATGGGAAAGATCATAAGAATCTCGCTCAAAAACATAAAGAAGCATAAGCTGGAATCTTTTTCACTGGCATTGCTCGTTATGTTCTGTATGCTTTTGTTAGGCTCATCGCTGGCGAGTTTCCCGAGTGTAAAGACCATATTCCCGGATATGATGAAGGAAACCGAAGCCTGGGAGAATTATATTCTCTTCAATTCTAAGGGATTTGATCCTAAATATATAAGTGTGCTTGAGCAGGATGAAAATGTTACCGGAACAGTCCGTGTTGATATGCTCTATGATATGTCAACACGTTACATAGATAAGGACGGTAAGAAACAGGCACTGTTTATGGCATTTATCACAGAAGATGAAGAAGCGAAGATAGAAAAGTCCATCCGCAGCCATACCCTCAGCGACGAGGAGATAGCCGGACTTGAGCATCCGATATTCCTTCCGTTCATAGCCGAGGATTCATTGGGACTGAAGCCCGGCGACACTTTTGAGGTAGTATGCGGAACAAGGATATTCCCATTTACAGTTGCAGGCTTTTATGAGTCAGTCATATTTAATGATCTCGGTTTAGGCTTGAAGATGATCGTAAATGACAAAGATTATGCTACTCTCAGCGGAGTGCTTCAGTCCAAGCCGGCAGTATTTTTCAATACCAAGGAAAAGGATGAGGGATTGTTTGCTATCCAGGATTTTGATAAGAGGATCGAGGAACAGTATAACAAGAATATGGCAGACTGGGCGGAGATGATGGATTATTACAAAGATATGGAGAAAAGTGCAACTATGTCCATAAAGATCCTGCTGGCACTTATGATAGTGATGGCAGTAGTTATCTTTGTCTGTGTAGCCTTTATGATATGGTATCGTATAACCAATGACATCAAGGAACAGATGACATCTATCGGAGTGCTTGAAGCTCTTGGATATACGTCACGCAATGTAGCGTTTTCCTATGCGTTTGAATATGTGATAATTGCCGTTGCGGGGATCCTGCTCGGAGCTGTGGGCAGTTTGTTCCTGGCTCCTGCAATTTTCCATTCAGGAGAAAAGATGGTAGGTTTCCGTGGAGTATTCCACGGATATACGATTCCGATAATTGCAGCAGCAGTTATCATTCTTGTGTTCGTTTCGGCTGTTTCATTCATCAAGTCATCGGTTGTAAAGAAATATCCTCCGGTAATGACACTCCGAAAGGGCATAGCAGATCACCATTTCGGCAAGGAGAGATTCTCACTTCGCAAAACAAAGAGCAGCGTCCACCTTCGTCTTGCAATGAAGGGCTTTGCACAGAATATAGGACAGAGCATCGGACTTGCAGCTTGTATGACTCTTGCAGTCACAGCAGTACTGTCGAGCTTTATACTATACAACGCCTTAGGAAGAAACAGCGGATTTGTACGTTCCATAGCCGGACTTGAACTAAGTGACATAAAGATGTCCGTAACATATGATACGGATGCAGAAGCCTTTGCGGATGAACTGAGAAAGCGTCCCGAAGTGAGGAAGATACTTCTTAACAACAGCAGCTCAACAGATTTTTTGATCGAGCTGCCTGAACAAGAAATCGTAATTTCTCCTGTAGTATACGATGACTACTCACAGACTGAAAACATCAAGGTATTAGACGGAAGATTTCCTGAAAACGATAATGAGATCATGGTAACGAAGGTAGCTGAAAAAATGGTCGGCACAAAGCTCGGTGATTCAATTGTTGTAAAATCGGGAAGCAACAAGCAGAGCTACATCATATCCGGTGTTGTTTCATCAATCACAAACGGAGGAGCTAACTTCTATCTGACCGAATCCGGAATGAAGCGGCTCAATCCCAACTACCGCCCCTTTGATCTTGAGATATACCTGAATAAGGACGTTGACAAAGAGGAATTCAGGGCTTATCTGACGAATACCTACGGCAGGAGTCTCAATGATTTACAGGAGGAAAACAACAGCTCCTGTGATTACGAGGAGAGAATAAAGGTTGAAGCGGAAAAGAGGATCGCAGAGCTTATGACGAAGTATGGTGTATCTCATGTGGAGTACGCAATAACCTCAGGAGATACAGTCGTCACAGGAAACAACAGTGATTTCCATGTCAGGTCATTTATAAACATAAGTGACATACTTGATACACAGCTTTCAAATACCACAAAGTCAGTATCCATGGTAACTTGTCTCTTCACTGTGATCTCAGCCATAGTGGTAATGATAATACTCTTTATCCTTATGTCGTCAACGGTAAAAAAGCAGCGCAGGGATCTGGGCATAATGAAGGGCATGGGATATACCTCACGGGAGCTTATGCTTCAGCTTGCATTCAGGATAGTCCCGGCTTCAATAACTGCTGTAATACTCGGAACACTGCTTGCACATCTTGTAACCGGTTCTCTCAGCGGATTGATCGGATCGCTGATGGTCAGCATACCTGCGATCATTGCCGTTGATGTACTGATACTTGTATTCTGCTTCGTATGTGCATATGTGGGAGCAAGGAAGATCAAGAAGATCTCAGTATATGAGCTTATGACTGAGTAAGAAGGAGGAGAATATGAAAAATATATTAAAGTCTGCTGCTGCAGCGGCGGCAGCTATGATAGTGACAGCTGTTTCTGCCTCCGCAGTTATAATAAAGGCTGACGAGACGATTCCTGCTGCTCCGGCAGAGGAGATCACAATGAGCAGTATCGGTTCAGTGAGCAAGATGTTCGGAACAGCTGCTGCGATGCAGCTTGTGGATGAAGGAAAGCTGGAGCTTGACGCTCCTGTCACCGATTATCTGCCTGATTTCCGTATGGATGACAGCCGTTACAAGGATATAACCATACGTATGCTCCTCAGTCACACCTCGGGACTGATGGGAACTACCGGCGAGGACTTCATGCTTTTTGATGACATTGATCCGGCTCCCCATGACGAGCTGCTCAGTAAGATTAGCAAGCAGAAGCTGAAGGCAGATCCCGGCGAGTTTGCAGCATACTGCAATGACGGCTTCACGCTTCTGGAGCTGGTGATCGAGGAAGTAAGCGGAGAGAGCTTTGCAGAATATGTCGAAAAGCATATCTGTGATCCGCTTGGATTGACATACACCGGAACAGCACTGGGCAGAGCATTCAGATCGCCGTATCAGGCAGATGTGTTCTCTTCTTACATAAAGCTGCCTGCTGATTACTGTATGGCATCAGCTTCAGGCGGAGTGATCTCTACTGCGGAGGAACTCAGCCGTTTCGGCAAGAGCTTCTTCACCGGCAATACAGAGCTTATCTCTGAGAGCTCAAAGAACGAGATGAAGAAAAAGAATATCGACAAGGAGTACGAGGGCGGCTTCGGACTCGGATGGGATACAGTTGAGGACAAGGACTATGAAGCCGCAGGAGTGCAGGTGGTAGCAAAGGGCGGAGATCTCAACTTCCAGCACGCGTCCCTTGTAGTAGCACCTGATGAGGATATAAGTGTTTCAGTGCTTACCTCCGGAGGAAACAGCGGCTGCAACGAGCTGTTTGCCAAGGCGCTTCTTGATATAGCTCTTGAAGAAAAGGGCATAAAGGTGGAGCATACGGCAGTTCAGCCAAAGGAGCTGCTGACGGAAGTGCCGGAGAAGTATCTTGCCCTGGAGGATATCTATGCAGATTCAAGTTCGATCTACAGGATAACCTTTCCTGACAGGAAATATATGCGTGTGGAAAATCTTTGCAGCGACATTACTTCTGTAAATGAATTTATGTATACCACAGAGGATTCCTTTGTACTTATGGACGGCAAGGTCGAGAGCGGAAAGGCAGTACAGGCAAAGGATCAGACAGTTCTGAAGGTCACAAGCTATAACGGAAAGGACTGCTTTGTATATGAGCAGTACATGGATCAGGGGATACTCGGAGCTATGTCAATGGACGGATACCTCTACATGAGAGAGGGGGAGAACAAGGTAAGCGATGAAGTTCAGAAGGCATGGGAAGACAGAAACGGAAGAAAATACTATATTTACACCGAGAAGTATTCAAGTGTGATGTACATGGCAGATCCGTTCATAAAGCTCAGTACAGTTCCCGATGTTCCGGGATATACGAACATCGGAGCTATCGTGGACAGCGACAGGATCACCTATTGTGCATCATTCCCCGGGACTCGTGATCTTGAGACTTATACCATAATCAAGGACGGAGACGTTGAAAAGATGAAGGCTGAGACATCGAACATTACAGCCATTTCTGAGGAATCCATACCTGTCCTTGAGGAGGACATGAACACTATAGCACTCAGGACAAAGAATGCAGCCTGGTACAAGATAGGCGAATCACTTGGCGGAAAGGTGAAAACACTGGATATACCGGACAAAGCTGCGGTATATATATATGACCGCTTTGATAATCTCTGCTATTCGAGCTACATGGATGGCTATGGAAACAATGTAGTGTTCCCTGAAAACGGCAAGATCGTGTTCCTTGGTGAGGACGGAGGAAAAGTAACTTTCTCTTGAAAGGAGAACGAAAAATGAAATACCATTGCCTTATGATCGACGATGATGTCATGATCGCAGAAACAACGGCAGAATACTTTAACATATTCGATATAAAGACGGCTTATGTTACGAGCTATGACGAAGCAGTGGAGTTTCTCCGGAGCAATACGGTCTCACTTCTGCTGCTGGACATAAATCTTGGCAATAAATCTGGCTTTGAGCTTTGCAAGCAGATACGTGCAGAGCATGATATGCCTATACTGTTCATCAGCGCCCGGACAAGCGATGACGATGTTCTGACGGCGCTGAACATAGGCGGAGATGATTACATTAAAAAACCATATACTCTCAACATCCTTCTTGCAAAGGTCAAGGCAATACTCAGCCGGTATGAGAGGGCAGCGGAGGCAGCTAAGGCTGCCTCCGCTAAAGCCGTTTCTGAGCCTGTTGACAATAAAAAGCGGATAATCGGCGTATCCGATAATATTACACTGGACACAGCCTCACACAAGCTGATGAAGGATGGCGCAGAAGTACCGCTGAAAGCAATGGAGTACAAGATGCTGGAGTATCTTCTTCTCAACCGGGGCAGAGTCATAAGCAAGGAGGAGTTCCTGAAAAAAGTGTGGGAAGATGAATATGTGGGGGAGGGTACTCTTGCAGTACACATCCGTCATATCCGTGAGAAGATCGAACAGGATCCCAACAGCCCCGAGATCATTAAGACAGTGTGGGGAGTAGGTTATATAATAGGAACGCAGGAGGGCTGAGATCAGGAGTATGAAGAGTTTTTACAGGATACTTGCTGCTCTTGTACTTATCATCGCTGCCGGGATCACTGCGGCTTATATCATGACCGGACTGTCTGATAAAGACGGCGGCGCTGTACTGGAGCTGAACAGTATGGTATATACGGTAAAGGAGCATCGCAATGATCTGAGATCACTTACAGAGAGCGACCTGGGAACAGAGTTCATACTGTTCGGTGAAAACGGTATAATTCTGCGGAAAGTTTCCGGAGATCTCCTGGTAATGATAGATTCACCGGAGAAAGCGGCTGTATCAGACTGTATATGTCTTCCTGTGGAGGAAAACGGGAACTTTATATGTACGCTGGTGGTGCCGGATCCTGAGGTGAATCAATACAGAAGCATGAGGAGACGGCTGATCATGGCAGGTCTGCTCATACTGGGAGTGACGGTGCTTTGCTTATTGATATTCCGCATATATGTTGAAGCTGCTGTTATAAGACCGTTCAGAAAGATGGAGAAGTTTGCCGGGATGATAGCACACGGAGAGCTTGACACCCCTCTTACAAGGGACAAAAACAATCTCTTCGGAGCTTTCACCTCCAGTTTCGATATAATGCGTGAGGAGCTGAAAGCGTCCAAAAAGCGTGAGAACGATCTTAAACAGCGCAAACAGGAGCTTATCGCATCACTAAGCCATGACATGAAGACTCCTATCACCGGAATAAAGCTGGTCTGTGAGCTGCTGTCGGTAAAGCTCACGGATGAGTACGCTGTTGAGAAGATAAAGAACATCCACACCAAGGCGGAGCAGATGAATATACTTGTAAGCGATCTTCTTGCCTCGGAGCTGGATTCACTGGGTGAGATGCAAGTGTCTTGCCGTGATGAATCCTCGGCAGCACTTCACGAACTTGTCTCACTCCACGATCCTCAGTCACTTGTGCGTGAGGGCGTTATACCAGAGTGTCTTATCAGGATCGACCGCAATCGTCTTTCACAGACTATCGGCAATATCATCAGCAATTCATATAAGTATGCCGGAACGCCAATACTTGTGAACTACCGCTTCAACAGCGGATATCTTGAAATGTCAATAAAGGACAGCGGCGGGGGAGTACCCGAGGAGGAGCTTGCACTTATCACCAACAAATTCTTCCGTGGTTCTGCCGGAAAGAGCTCCGGCAAAGAAGGAAGCGGACTCGGACTTTACATAGCCAGTGCTCTTATGGCAAAAATGAACGGCGAGCTGATATGCTCCTCTGACGGTACAGGTCTTACCGTTACACTTCTCATACCACTTTCTTGATCTGAGGTCATGGCAAACGGCAGAGTCTACTGACGTTTGCTATTTGCCGGTACGCACACAGTAAACTTTAGTTTGCGGATGTGCGATACGCTATAAATGCACAGGTTCTCCCGGCGCAAACCGGGAGTTTTTGTATATCACATACAATAATTGAGCTTTGGCAGTTTGGTATAATTAATGTTTTGACAGTTTGGCATTATTTGACTATTGACTTGTTTGACATAATCGGTTATAATGTTATTAGGTATAGTGGGCTAACCATACATATACGCAAAAGATTCATAATTTGTTCATAGTTTGTTCATTAACAACCGCAATTTCTGTACAAATTAGTCACACTTTATATTGTATAATATAAGTGAGAAGAAACAATGAGTAATCATTATCAGAAAGGGAGTGAGTAGGATGAATAAAGGTCTGCTATATTTACTACAGCGTTTCACGTCACTGTTCCTTTGTCTGTCGCTCCTGCTCACGCCGGCTGATATGGGAAAGCTGATAGAGAATACCGCTGAGACCACCGAAGAGTACACAGAAATGACTGAACCTGAGGAAACGACCTCTGGCGGCGAGGAGGCTGCGGCTGAAGCCGAAGAAACTACAGTCCAACCCGAAACGACTGAGATCATGGAGCCGGAAGAGACATCCGGAGCTGAAG
>DNLQ01000181.1 GCA_003488415.1 Ruminococcus sp.
GGACTCCGCTAAAGGGACAGAGTCCCTTTAGAATCCCAGCGCTTTGAAAAAGCCCCTTTTTACAGCATAACGCACAAATCCGCTGTACTGCATTTGTGTACATCTACAAAGTTGCGTCCGCTCAGAAAAAACTTCCCTCTTTTCCGACATTTATTATTATAAGCTACAGCGTCCTGGTATACGTCCCCGTTTCCCTCACGGGTGTATGTATAAATACTATTATAAGAGGAGGAATATTTATGATCCGAAAAAAACTGACTGCTCTGGTCTGCTCTGTATCCGTACTTACTGCTATCTGCTCTTTGAATGCCTCTGCTGCATGGAACGGCTACTACGGCAATGAAATTGCGGAGGAGGAAAAACAGGAATCAATATACGGCGATGTCAATCTGGACAACGTGGTCGATTCCTTCGACCTTATCAGACTCCGCAGTCACCTCAGCGGCTCCGAACTGACAGGCGAGGCTCTCAAAAATGCCGACCTCGACCAGAATGACTCGGTCAATGAATACGATATGTCCATTCTTTCCGATTTCCTGCTTACCGGAAACACCGGGAACTATGTCCCCGTGGGAAGTGTGCGGCTCACTCCCAATGTCGATATCAGGTCGGACGGTCCTGTGAATGACACTTTCTCTGAAGCTCAGATGAAGTTCAGCATTGACCTGATGAAAAATACCTTCAATAAGGACTCCGATCCCTCTAACCTGCTGATCTCCCCGCTGTCCGTTAATGCCGCTCTCGCAATGACTGCAAACGGCGCTGCCGGAGATACTCTCACGGAGTTCACCGATCTGCTTGCAGGCGGCGAGTCCCTTGATAAATTCAATCAGTACATTGCCGACACCTTCAAACGCCTGACCTCTGACAAAAATGTCACTATCGACATCATGAACTCTGTTTGGTACAGAAATCAGGGAGATTTTGCTATCGACGTGAAAAAGCCTTTCCTCAATACTGTCGCTGAGTACATGGGTGCGGATGCCTTCGCTACTCCCTTCAACAGCCGCAGCGTTAAGGACATCAACCACTGGGTTGCCGCCGGTACACATAACATTATTCCGTCTCTTTACGACAATAACCACGTTTTCAGCGACAATGATGTCATGCTGCTTATCAATACCCTGTACTTTGACGGAAAATGGGATATGAAATACGAAAGGAGCTTCCCGGACAACTTCACTGCATACGACGGCACTCAGGTCAGAGCAGATTTCCTCTTCGATCAGGAGCGTTACTACATCGAAGGCGACGGCTACACCGGTTTCCGCAAGGACTACAGCGGACATAATTTCAGCTTCGTGGGCATCCTGCCCGACGAGGGTACTGATATCTATGACTTCGTTCAGGGTATTGATCCCTCAGAGCTGCTGAAGTCAGTAAACGATCCTGTGGACGTGTCAAAGGCTGAGGAATATACCATTCTTTCCACTTCAATGCCCAAGATCAAATACTCTAACAGTATGTCCCTTAAAGATACTCTGATAAGTATGGGACTTCAGAAGTCCTGCTATCCCGGACTTGCTGATTTCTCCGGCATGACCGACACTATGGAGCTTTACATCAGCGAAGTTCTCCACAAGACAGCTATAGACGTAAACGAGAGCGGCACAACTGCTGCTGCCGTTACCGCCGTTATGCTTGCCGGTAATGCTTTGCCTAAGAAGGTATACGAGGTTCACCTTGACCGTCCCTATGTGTACATGATAATGGATAATCATACAGGTCTGCCGCTGTTCATTGGTGCAGTTACTGATGTACCGGAAACGACTGCCGGCTGATAAACAAAAAGAGGACTCACGAACGAGTCCTCTTTTCTTGATACATGGCAAACGCCAAAAGATCCCGGCGTTTCAATTGACATTGCAGTAATAATGTGCTATAATTGATGCTGATTTACCTTATCAGGCAAATACAATGCCCCGAATCACTTTGAAATGCTTCGGGGCATAGCTTATATATGGGTATCTGCCTTATGACAGTCCGGTATTTTTTACTTGTTAAGTGCCTTCTTTACTGTATTCACGATGTTCTCAGCAGAGAGTCCGAACTCCCTGAGCAGATCTACAGCAGGTCCGGAATGTCCGAACTCGTCGTTCACACCGATCTTTACTACCGGTACAGGACAGCACTCTGTTACTGCCTCGGCTACTGCTGATCCGAGTCCGCCGATGATGCTGTGCTCCTCTGCGGTAACGATAAGTCCTGTCTCCTTTGCTGCCTTGCAGATGATCTCCTTGTCGAGAGGCTTGATAGTGTGTATGTTTATCACTCTTGCACTGATCCCCTCTGCTGCAAGTGCATCGGCAGCCTGTACTGCCTCGTTTACCATAAGTCCTGTAGCTGCGATGGTCACATCGCTTCCCTCACGCATGGTCACTCCCTTGCCAAGCTCAAACTTGTATGTTGCAGGATCATTTATCACCGGTACTGCAAGTCTTCCGAAACGCATATACACAGGTCCGTTGAAGTCCAGTGCAGCCTTTACTGCCGCTCTTGCTTCTGTGTCGTCGCAGGGGTTGATGATAGTCATGCCGGGGATAGTACGCATAAGTGCGATGTCCTCGTTGCACTGGTGTGTTGCACCGTCCTCACCTACGGAGATACCTGCGTGTGTAGCTCCTATCTTTACGTTCAGGTGGGGATAGCCGATAGAGTTGCGGACGATCTCATAGGCACGTCCGGCAGCAAACATAGCGAATGTGGAGGCGAAGGGTATCTTTCCGCAGGCTGCAAGTCCGGCTGCAACGCCCATCATGTTTGCCTCTGCGATACCGCAGTCGAAGAAGCGGTCGGGATAAGCCTTCTTGAAGATGCCTGTCTTTGTGGCAGCAGCAAGATCTGCGTCCAGTACCACTAAATCCTTGTATTCACCGGCTAAGTCTCTGAGAGCCTCGCCGTAGCTTTCTCTGGTAGCCTTCTTGATTACATCTGCCATTGTCTTAACCCTCCAATTCCTTTAACTGTGCATTCAGCTCAGACATTGCCTGATCGTACTGTTCCTTGTTGGGAGCTGTACCGTGCCAGCCTACCTGGTTCTCCATGAATGATACGCCCTTGCCCTTTACGGACTTCTGCACGATGACTACAGGCTTTCCTGTTACTGCCTCAGCCTCTGTGAAGGCTGCGTCAAGACTGTCCAGATCGTGGGCGTCGGCAGTTATTACGTGCCAGCCGAATGCTGCGAACTTATCTGTTATCGGCTCAGGAGAACATACCTCGGTGATAGGTCCATCGATCTGGAGTCCGTTGTTGTCCACTATAGCCACCAGGTTATCGAGTCCCTTATGAGCTGCAAACATAGCTGCCTCCCATACCT
>DNLQ01000062.1:0-3188 GCA_003488415.1 Ruminococcus sp.
ACCTCAACTCCACAGCTCATCTTCTTGCGTTCGTTGCAGCAGAGGAAGGATACTTCGAGGAGGAGGGACTCAATGTTACTCTTACACAGTTCTCCAGCGCTGCCGAGCTTGTGAACGGACTTGAATCCGACAAGCTGGATGTTGCATTCATCGGTTCAGTACCTACACTGACTTTCCAGAGCCAGGGACATGATATCTCCATATTCGGCGGAGCAATGACAAACGGTCACGGCTATGTTATCAAGCCGGAGTTTACTGACAAGGACGAAGCAGGCGTGGAAATACTCAAGGGCAGAAATGTCGCTTCAGTCAAGAACAGCGTACAGGACGCAGAGCTTCAGATACTTCTTCGTGATGCAGGTATAGAGATAGGTGAGGGCGATGACAAGGTGAATATCGTTTACTTTGACAGCCAGAAGGACGCATATGCTGCACTTCTCAACAGCACTATCGACGCAGCTTCTGTTTACTCACCCTATGCTTCACTTGCTAAGTCCCAGGGCTACAAGGTAGTATACTACTGCGCTCATGAAGAAGCACTTGAGAACCAGCCCTGCTGCCGTCAGGTCGCCAAGACATCATCACTCAGCGATAATCCCAACACATTCACAGCCCTTGAGCGTGCATTTATCAAGGCTTACCACTTCTCACAGACTGACCACGAGAAAACAGTACAGGATGTAAAGAAGTATATCGACATAGAGGAGGATTTCATCGACACAGAGGTATACGGCGGATACAGCGTTTCAAGTCCCGATCCTGACAAGAAGGGTACTGTCACACTCAAAGATACTATCGTTGAGCTTGGATATACCGATGATTTCGATATTGAGCCTCACTACAACACCGATATATACAAAGCTGCTCTTGACAGTATATTGGCTGAAAGCTCCGATGATATATACAAGTCACTGGAAGATCATTTCAACGAATTTGAATAAAGCTCATTGTGAAAAGGCATCGCAGGCATATGGCTTGCGGTGCCTTTTTCATCCTGGAATACACAGTCTTTCACTTTCTGTTTAATAATAAAGACTGTTCAAAAACGCTCCCCTAAGCTCTGATATTTCTTTGACCAAATAGATTTTTAGAGGTGCCATTTGTTTTATATCAAAAGCAGATCGGCGGTCAGGCGTTCACAGCTTTATACAGAACCGATCCCGCCTGAATTGTGAAGTCAGTGCGCTGCATGATCTGTTTAGCCGCAGGGGACTTTGTAGTGTACTTACAAGGCAGAGCTGTCCGTTTTCGGCATTGTTAACTGAAATATCCAAATATTTGCTGTATATTTATAAATATAGTCTATTGAATAAATTAATGATCTATAGTATAATATTCATATGTGCTTTTCCGGATCTTTCCATTTTGTCCGGGAAAGAACTAATAAAAGCATCTCCGCCACATTGTATGACATAAAGATACAAGTCTTACCGGGCGGAGAGTGCAGTACTTGTTTTCAAGGAGGTAAAAATGAAAAAACTGGTTTCACTCGCAATGTCTGTCGTCATGCCACTGTCCATGTTCATGACCTCGCAGATCAATGCTATCGCTGTGGGAGAGAATATCCCCGGTTCCGCACAGCAGAGCGTTGAAAAGATGGATGAATTCCGTAAAGAGGCTATAGCCGATTACGAAAAGTATGCAAACACGAAATGTGTATACGAGGGTGAGGAGCGTCCCGTGTTCCGTATGCTGCTGATCGAGGGCAGGAACCTTGTCAGCCAAACAGGAAAAGAGTTCAGTTCGACTGAAGAAGATGATCTGATATTCAGCAAAGTGCCTGAACAGTTAGAGAATCTGGTCGAGTATCTGACTGACTACAGAGTGGATATGGTCGTTGACACTCTCGCAGAGGACGACGTCATAACCCTGACGAGTGACTATCCCCGTTTTGAGGACGTTACTCCCACTATGGAGAAGTATGTGCCTTATGGCAAGTATGACAGTGTACTGACACTTATCCCCGAACATATCGACTCAGGCAATCCGTGTACTTCACTGGGAACCGGCGACTCCTTCTCAGGATGCGGATACAGCTGGTGCCCGATAGCCAGAAGTGACCACGATAAGAGTGTTCACGAGAATGAAAACTGGCACTACTATACCACTGATCTTATTCTTCATGAATGGATACATCAGCTTGAAGTGTTCAGAGATATTGCTGTAGGTGACGGAAATATCATCATGCCATCAGCAGATATCGCAGGACTCTATGATGGAGTAACACTCAGCGAGGACGGTACAAAGTTCACAAACGGCGTATACGAATGGGATAATATCTGGCCGGAGGATACGGTACACGGTCATAGCAAGGAATACTACATTGGTGGCGACATAAAGTCCATATCCTATTCAAGAGCAGTTCTCTCCGGAACATTATACGATATAAAGAATAAGCGCTACATCGGAATGTTCCCGGCATTCTGGAAGTTCTACAACGGAAATCTCATGCTCGGTGAATTCTATGGTTCTAACGATGAAGGATATAAGTCATTTGGTGAAAGTTCTCAGGATGTATTAATGACAGAGTATCCTGAATACAAGAACGACAGCTTTATCTGGAGACTCTATTATTCTATAAAGAACGGTGATGTCGGAGTTGTCAACAAGAAGATCGCACGCTGGTATTATAACTCCAGCCTGGCAGATCACGCTGATGTTGAGTTTACAAAGATCAGCTTCAATTCTGAGGGCGATTATTATATCATGAACTCCTCCAGTCAGAAGTATCTGTCGGCTGATACCGAGAATAAGTCGCTGACATTCTCCGATTTTACGGACGATGATTCTATCAAGTGGACAATATCCTATTTAGGAGACAATTTCGTCCGCATCGCTTCTAAGTCTGATCCGGATCTTATTTTCGATATCAACAACGCCTGGGATATAGATGAAGGAATCGTACAGCTCCATGCTCCGACTCCCTATGAATCAGCGCAGTCATTCCAGCTCAGACTGAATCTTGACGACACATACACAATCTACCCTCTTCTTTCCGTAAAACGCTGTCTGACAGAAAAGGCAGGAGCAGTTGTCATTGATACTGACAGCAAGAACGCTGAGCAGAAATGGAAGATAGTGAAGGCTGACGGTACACCGATACCTGTCGTTCCTCCCGTGACAACAACAGCAGTCGTTACTGCTCCTGTTCCCACAACTACCCAGGCAGTACCCACAACAGAAAAGGC
>DNLQ01000062.1:3246-7135 GCA_003488415.1 Ruminococcus sp.
CAGTACCTACAACAGCAAAGGCAGTTCCTACAACTGCACAGGCAGTACCTACAACAGCAAAGGCTGTACCCACAACCACAAAGGCAGTACCCACCGCTGCAGCTCCGACTACAGTACCCACAACCGCCGTAACTGTGAAATTACGTGGTGACGCAAATCTTGACAGCAGAGTCAATGTTGCGGATGCTGTAGCTGTACTTCAGTTTGTATCTGCAAAAACAAAATACCCGCTGGACGAGCAGGGTATCGTCAATGCAGATATTGACGGTGAAAAAGGATTGACCGGTACTGATGCCGTAATGATCCAGAAAATAGATGCAGGTATAGAATAAGAAGTATCTGCGTGTCAGTTTATCTGCTGAAAGATTAAAAAGAGTGGATGCTTCCTGATGGAGCATCCACTCGCTGATTTTACGGTTTGTTTCGCAGTATCTCCGGCTCTTCCGCTAAGGAGCAGGCTCCTCCGGGACAGTATGCGCTGCTCTTATGCAGGCGAGGAAAGAGATACGAAAACCTGAATCGGGTTATAGATATTTTATTGGCGTATTAATATATTCCCTGGGATAAAAGTTAAAGACTTATTAAGAATTTATATGATACAATACTTATAAAGAGGCAGTTCAGAATACTGTCATAAAAAACTTTCAGAGGAGAATGGCATATGAACACGATTCTGGGATCTATCCGGCACAGAGTATCTGTGTCCAACACTACGCATCTGATATGGTGCGGAGCTATCATACTTATAATGCTTATACTGGCATTTCTTCATCATCGCTGGAAAGGTGACGATAAGAAGATACGTCTCTGGCGTTTTCTTTGTCTGGTACCGCTTCTTATCGCAGGTGTCCATGCGCTGATCTATGTATACGGATTTCCGCTTTTTGTGACTGGTTTTGTTCCGATGTATGCGATCGCCGTGTCTGCTTTGCTTCCTGTACCTTTTGCGAAGCGCAGGATCGGATACGGTATCTCAGCAGCACTGACCGGCATACTGACTTCTATATGCGGTTTCTTTTTCCTTGGATTGTCTCCCGACTACTTTAATCATACACGGGAGAGCTACACGGATTCTTTTCATTCAATGGTGCAGGACATGGACAGCTACTACATTCTGAAGGAATGGAAGGAGGTAGATCTTGCCGGACTTGAAGCAAAGTATATGCCCATGGTGCAGGAGGCTGAACAGGCAAATGATCCGGCAAAATTCGAGGACGCTGTCACACTGTTCTGCAATGAACTGCACGACGGTCATGTCAGCATCCAGAGACAGTATGACAAAGAAAAATACAAGTCTGCATTCGCACCGCACGAGTACGGACTTGCGATGATAAAGCTCGATAACGGCGATGTCATTGCGGTATGTACGACAGATGAAGTCAACAAGCTCGGCATTGTGGACGGCACGGTCATCACAAAATGGAACGGAAAACCTGTTGGGCAGGCAGCAGAAGAAGATGTCATGGATCCCGGATTACCCGTAAAAGCAAATGCTGAACGTATCGCAGCGATATATCTTTCAGGCATGGGCGGTGAGACTGTTGAAGCATCTTTCCTTGACGAGTCAGGTAAAGAGAAAACTGTCACACTTTCAGATCTCGGCGAGCCTCACACTCAGATGGAAGCATTGAAAGCATTCACAAATTGCCCGGAGTTCGGCGAAGAGGACGAGTATGACTCCTTGAACAAAGAGAATTTCAGTACGAAAATGCTCAATGACAAATGCGGTTATCTCAGACTGACTGCTGAGGGAACGGACAATGTGCTGTATGATATCCTTGTCGGCTACCTGACCGGCGATCACAGGCAGGCAAGAGAAATGTTCCGTAAAAAACTGCGTGATCTCAAGGCTCAGGGCATGGAATATCTGGTCGTTGATCTGAGAAATAATATGGGAGGCATGGACGAGGTAGGATGTGCGCTGTGCGACCTGCTGACCGATCAGGACTGGTACTGTCAGGGACTCGGTATCCGTAAGAACGGTGAGTACAAATGCGTTTCCGACCACGGCATACACGGTGACGGCGAATTTGCCGATCTGCCGGTAGTTGCGATCACGAACTTCACCTGCATTAGTGCAGGTGACGGCGTTTCACTGTATATCTCAAAGCTGCCGAATGTTACGCTTGCCGGTATCACTGATCCCAACGGCTGCAATCAGGAAACAGGCGGATTCAGCGCACTGTCTGACGGCTTGATTTATGTAGGTTTTCCCGTCGGTCTTATTCTGGACGAAAATGGAGTCCCGAACATAGATACCGGAGCTGATCTTATCAGCCGTGATCCTGTTGAAAAATACATACCGCTTGACTATGATGCGGCAATGAAGATATTCCGTGACAAGGAAGACTATGAGCTTGATTGGGCAGTCAGGTATCTTGAAGAATATAGCAAATAACTATTTCAGAAACCCGGTTCGGAGATCATCTCTGAGCCGGGTTTGTATTCTTAACAGGAGCAGGAAGGAAACGTCAGGAGTGCTTGATTTAGCGGATATCCTGTGATATAATGAAACTGAGAAGTATGGCTGCAAATTTATCGGACGGAAGGTGAATTATATGAGAGCGAAAAAACTGACAGCAGCTTTAACGGCAGCACTGACAGCTGTTATCCCGTTTTCATCCGGAAGTATCCGGATGACTGAGCTTCCGGCTGTGTGTGCAGAGAACGCACTTTACGACAGCTTTATACTGCCGGAGAACTCCGGGAAAGCAGGAAAGTATGACAACGGTGCTGCGGATGCAGGTTTCAGGCTGAAAAAGGAAGCTGGTAACGAACTGATGCCCGGTACGGTAAGGGTGACTCTCTTTGACTGTAATACCGGTAAGCTCATACAAGCTGGATTGTTTGAGCATCATCCCTGGACGTTCAAAGTGGAATACACCATTGAGAATACGGATGAACCGGGTACATGGTCGGGAAAACACAAGGAATTCAAACCGGACTCAAACCCCTGTATCTTCGACTTTGATCTTGCTGACTGCTTCATCAGATCAACAGATTTCCAGTTCTACGGAGCTGAGCAGCCTGAGGTGACTGTCTATGACAACGGCTCAATGGATCTGGTATTCAATACTAAGATAAGAGTATCCGGGAATATCAACAGTGATTATGAATTCAATATCGCTGATGCCGTGACATTGCATAACTGGCTTCTTGGCAAGCCTGATTCCGGTCTTAAAAACTGGGAACAGGCAGACTTCAACCTTGACAGCAGGCTCGATGTATTTGATCTCTGTCTGATGCGGAAGTCACTTGTCAGCAGGGAGGAAAACGCTCCCGTTTCATTGAGTATCGTCTGGACAGGCGGATTTTTCGGTATGCACAAAGCATTGAAGGTGTATAATAAGGATGACGCTTATTTCATTGAGTATGAGGATCTCAATTACGGTAAAGGTGCAGTAACTATAGAGATCAGCGAACAGGATCATCATGATATAATGACGCTTGATTACGATACTATGATAGACCGGTACAACATCAGCCTGAAGCAGGCTTTCTCTGACGATATATATTATTCCACTGTATTTACATATGCAGACGGCTCAGAGGTAAAGACTACTGCGAATATGGCATCAGCAGTCAGCAGGATCGAAGAAGCGATGCGAAAAAACAGTGCGGATATGACGTGATCAGTGCCATGCGGATCGGCCTGTTATCAGGATCACCCCGGCGCAGCAGGAGAAGTGCAAAGGGTGCATCAAAACGCATATCACGGCAGGTACGGATGCTGAGAGACAACTGCCGGGAGTAATGGGAGGAAAATAAAATGAATAACGGACCGCTTTTATTCTTAGGAAGAGGCTCAGCCTTTGCAGACAGGCAGAACTCGGCATTCTTCGTACACGGAAATGACCTTGTGCTTATCGACTGTCCGGCAACTTCATAT
>DNLQ01000226.1 GCA_003488415.1 Ruminococcus sp.
TTGTGGGAGTAGGCTCTGACGATGTGATCGCAATGGCGTACATGACTTTTTTCAACTCCGACAAGCCTGTACTGTTCCCGGATATAACCTATTCCTTTTACGATGTATGGGCAGAGGTCTACGGAGTGCCCTATAAGACAGTACCTCTCACCGGGGATTTCCGCATCAGAGCTGAGGACTACACCTGCGAAAACGGCGGAGTTATCTTCCCGAATCCGAATGCTCCTACAGGAGTTCTTGAGTCTCTTGACACGGTAGAAGCTATAGTTAAGGCAAATCCGGACTCTGTAGTCATCGTGGACGAGGCATACATCGACTTCGGCGGCGAGAGCTGTCTGCCCCTTATCAACAAGTACGATAACCTGCTTGTAGTACAGACCTTCTCAAAGTCACGTTCCATGGCAGGTATGCGAATAGGCTTTGCTATGGGCAGTGAGAAGCTGATAAAGTACATGAATGACGTTAAATTCTCAGTAAACTCCTACACAATGAACCGTGTGACACAGCTCTGCGGAGCTGCCGCAGTACGTGACAGGGAGTACTTCACAGAGACCGTAAGCAGGATAATCGCCACAAGGGAGCGTACCAAGAAGGAGCTTTCGGCTATGGGATTCGTCTTCCCGGATTCAAGGAGCAACTTCATCTTTGCCAAACCTCCGGTGAAGAAAGCCGGAGAGGTATTCGCAGAGCTGAAAAAGCGCCGGATCTTCGTGCGCTGGTGGGATAAGCCAGTGATAAGGGACTACCTGCGTATCTCCATAGGCACTGATGCTGAAATGGACAGATTCTTTGAAGCTCTCAGGGAGGTGCTTGCATGAACAGGGAGATAAGACACGGTGAGGTAGTACGCAAAACAAAAGAGACTGACATAAATATCACCGTCACCCTTGACGGAAAGGGAACGGCGGATATAGATACCGGAATAGGCTTCTTTGACCATATGCTCACTGCACTGTCAGTACACAGCGGGATAAGTATGACAGTAAAGGTAAAGGGCGATTTGTACGTTGACTGTCATCACACTATCGAGGATACCGGCATAGCACTTGGACAGGCACTGTATCAGGCACTGGACACGAAGTCCGGGATAGTACGCTACGGCACAGCCTATATCCCCATGGATGAATCCCTTGCCATGTGCAGCCTTGATCTTTCCAACCGTCCGTTTCTGGTGTTCAACTGTGACTTCACCAATCAGTCATGCGGCGGATATGATCTTTGCATGACAGAGGAGTTTTTCCGGGCATTCGCATTCAACGCTGGAATAACCATGCACATCAACCTGCTGTACGGCACTAATGACCACCACAAGGCAGAGGCAGTATACAAGGCAGCGGCACACGCACTGAAGACAGCCGTCACCTGGAATACAGACGGCTCGACTCTCTCCACGAAAGGAGTACTGTAATGATAGCCATGATAGATTACGGCGCCGGAAACATTTTCAGCGTCAAGAATGCACTTGATTATCTGGGCATAGAAAGCGCACTGGTAAAGGACGCAGAGTCCGTGAAGGCTGCCGATGCAGTGATACTTCCCGGCGTAGGAGCGTTCCCGGCAGCAATGGAGATGCTTGAAAAGACCGGGCTGACTGAAACGATAAAGGAAGAAGCTGCACGCAAGCCCTTCCTTGGAATATGTCTTGGAATGCAGATGATGTTTGAGAAGGGCTACGAGTTTGAGGAATGCGACGGACTGGGACTTATACCAGGCTCTGTAAGGAAAATGGAGGAGCCTGATCTGATAATCCCCCACATGGGCTGGAACAGACTTGAGAAGCTCAATGATTGTCCGCTGCTTGAAGGCATCGGCGAGGAGGAGTACGTGTACTTTGTCCACTCCTACAAGGCACACTGTGAGGACAGATATATCGCTGCCTACAGCGAGTACGGCGGAAGAGTCCCGGCTCTTGTCTGGGACGGAAAGTATGCCTACGGAGCGCAGTTCCACCCGGAGAAGTCCGGAGACACCGGACTGAAGATACTCCGCAGCTTCGCAGGACTGATATGATGTACAGGAGCCTTCTTTCATGCTCCTGCAATACAAGAGAGCTGGGCGGCATAAAGACCTCTGACGGCAGCCTTACGAAATGCGGCGTTTTCTGGCGCAGCGATGTACCTGTGAGACCGTCAGCAGAGGATGTTGAGATACTTCTGACGAACGGCATAACGACTATAATAGATATGCGCACAGAAGCGGAGCTTCTGAAAAAGCCATGTGGATTTGCTGATATGGCTGAGTTTGAGTATCGCCATTTTCCGATAACCGAAGGAAGCGGCGTTCCTGAAAGTCTTGAAGCTGTGCCGCTGTCATATATGAAAATAGCAGAGGCTGGGAATATACCGCATATATGGCGGACTATAGCAGAAGCGCCGGAGGGAGTACTGTTCCACTGCACGGCAGGCAAGGACAGAACAGGTGTTGTGTCGGCGATCATACTAATGCTCTGCGGAGCTGACAGAGAAGACATAATCAGTGATTATGTAGTAAGCCGGGAGTATAATCATAAGAACCTGGAGGCGTTTCTCAGCGAACACCCCGAGGTCGACAGAAGTATCGTTCTCGCAAACGAAAAGAGCATGAACAGATTCATTGATCTGTTTACAGAGCGCTTCGGCACAGTTGAAAACTATTTTGAAGCTATCGGTCTGTCGGCTGAATCTGCCGGAAGAATAAGAAATAAAATAAGAGGGTAATAAAATGAGCGGAATAATACTTTGTCAGTCCAAATACGGCGGCTCAAAAAAGTACGCTGAATGGTTAGCCGAGGATACCGGATTCACTCTTACGGAGACAAAGAAAGCGGAGATAGCAGAAGTCGAGAAGTATGACGTAATAGTGCTGGGAGGGGGAGTGTACGCATCCTCGATCAGCGGAATATCCTTCCTGAAGAAGAACATCGGCAGGCTGAAAGGAAAAAAGATATACGTCTTCTGCTGCGGAGCTGCTCCCTATGACAAGGAGATAGTTGACTCAATAGTAAGGAAGAATCTCTCCGGAGAGCTGAAAGACATCCCATTTTACTATTATCAGGGAATGTGGGATCTGGAGGGCATGAACTTCACAGACAAGGCAATGTGCAAGATGTACGTAAAGATGCTGGAAAAGCGTGATCCTGCCACAATGAAGCCCTGGGAGAAGCCTTTCTACGAGGCAAAGAACAAAAAGTGCGACTGGACAGACAGGAAGAATATAGCAGAGCTTGTGGAGCGCATCAGAGAAGAGAACAGTTAAAAATGCTTGACGATTCATACATATGATCTATTTGTTATAAGGAGAAAAAGATGAATAAGAAAGCAGCATTAATTACAGCAGGAGTACTTCTCCTGGGAGGTACAGGCGGATTTCTGTATTGGGACAACGCCTACAACTTTACCGGAGACACGCCAAATCCAGAATACGGATACTCAAAGACTACAACAAGGGACACATACTATGCAAACTTCAGTATCTTCAACGGCGAGGACACCTTTGAGCTGGAGATGAACAAGGGTGACAGGATACATCTTGACGCACATATAGACAAGGGAAAGGCAAGCGTTTCATTTGCATCTGACGGTTCTGACACAGGTGAGGTCATAAGTAATATTGAGGACGCTGACACATACTTCACAGCCGAAGAGGACGGAAGGTATGTTGTGAAGGTAAGCGCAAAGCACGCCAGGGGAGTCATAGAGCTGAAGTGTGTTGACCTGCCGGAGGGCAAGTCCATCTTAGTAGTGAAATAAGGCAGGCTCTCACGGCATTACAGGAGGAATAGAATGATAATATTACCTGCAATAGACATTAAGGACGGAAACTGCGTCCGCCTTTACAAGGGAGACTTTTCCACAGCAGAGAAGGTCGCCGTAGACTATCTGGAGACTGCAAGGAGCTTTGAAGCTGCCGGAGCTGAGTGGATACACATGGTAGACCTTGACGGTGCAAAGGAAGGCAGACCGGTGAACACGAAGATATATACCGACGTAGCGGAAAAGACTGGACTGAAAGTAGAGCTTGGCGGAGGCATCCGCAGTCTTTCCACAATACAGGAGTACCTGGATATGGGTATCACAAGGGTGATACTGGGTTCAGTGGCACTTAAAAACCCGAAGCTGGTATGCGATGCAGTTGAGAAATTCGGCAGTGAGAAAATAGTGGTAGGGATAGACGCTGTGAATGGAATGGTGGCAACAGAGGGCTGGCTGGAGTCATCCGACGTACACTACATTGACCTTGCAGATAAGATGATAGAGTCGGGAGTGAAGTACTTCATCTTCACCGATATCTCCAAGGACG
>DNLQ01000086.1 GCA_003488415.1 Ruminococcus sp.
CTCCGGAGCAGCAGGTCAGATGCGTCTGATCCTTCCGCCCAGACCTGCAACTGCGTTCTCTATTCTTTCATAGCCTCTGTCGATATGTGGTATGTCCGTGATGACTGATACTCCCTCCGCTGCAAGTGCTGCTGTCACCATAGCTGCACCTCCTCTGAGATCCGTTGCGGATACCTCAGCGCCGTGGAGCGTCCTGACTCCTCTGACTATTGCTGCCCTTCCCACTGTCTCGATCTCAGCTCCCATTTTCACAAGAGCCTCGGTATGACGGTAACGGCAGTCAAAGATCGTTTCCTCAAATACGCTTGTTCCCTCTGCCATCGTCAGTGCTGCCATGAGGACTGCCTGAGCGTCAGTGGGAAAGCCGGGATGCGGCATGGTGCGTATCCTGTCACGCACAGCCCTCAGCCTTGCTCCGCTGTGCAGATATATCCTGTCATCAGAGGTATACATACTGCATCCGGTCTGTTCCAGCACCGTTAGAAACGGCTCCATTTCCCGGACACAGGCGTTTTTTAGTATTATCTCTCCGCCGGCAGCTGCCGTCATTGAGAGATATGTTGCGCCGGCGATCCTGTCCGGCATGACGGTGTACTCACAGCCGTGAAGAGGCTTTCCTCCTTTTATCACGATGCTGCATCCGCCGTCACCCTCCACCGATGCTCCGCAGGCACGTAAGAAACCGCACAGATCGCAGATCTCCGGCTCACGGGCAGCGTTGTTGATAACTGTCTCGCCCTCAGCTCCGGCAGCGCAGAGTATGATATTCTCCGTTGCTCCTACTGAAGGGAACGGAAGGGTTATCCTTGCGCCCCTTGCTTTGCCTGAGGGGAATGTGCAGCGTATCGCTCCGCCCTCGTCGCTTACTGCTGCACCAAGTTTTCTGAAAGAGGAGAGGTGCATATCTATAGGACGCGGACCAAGTTCACAGCCTCCCGGGATGCTTACAGCCGCACTGCCGTTCCTGCCAAGCAGCGCTCCCATGAACATTATGGAGGAGCGCATCTCACGCATAAGATGATCCGGTATCTCCGTACCTTCTGCGCCTGCGGAATTTATGACAGCCGTACTGCCCGAGAAACGGCATTCTGCTCCAAGGCAGTTCAGTATCCTTGAAGCGGAATATATATCAGTGATAGCAGGACAGCGGTGCAGGACGCACTCCTCTCCGCACAGCAGCGCTGCTGCCATGATCGGAAGGGCACTGTTCTTGCTGCCCTGGAGTTCAAGCTCTCCGCACAGGCGGTGTCCGCCCTCTATCATCAGTTTCTGCATCAAACCACCTCACAGCTTTTTTGTATACTATGCTGTGAAGAGAGAAACTGTGAATCACTCTGTGATGTTGTGTGCCCTGAGGAATGTGTCAAAGGTCTGTGCCATTTCCTCCGGTATATAGGCATACATCATATGCCCTTTGTCAGAAAGATGATACTCTCCTCCGAATTTCTCGGCAAATGCGATACCAGCCTGTCTCCATGTGTGCTTCATGCCCGGCATCCTGAGGTCGCTGATATAAAGACAGCTTATACACCTCAGTGCGCCGGTATCCACAGCCTTCTGTGCGTTCTCCGGCATCAGCTTTGTCATTTCAAGAAATTCTTTATTAGCGATGTTTTTATAGTAAAGCTCCCTGTAGAGCCGCTTTTCTTCAGTATCAAGTTCGTCTCCGCTAAGGAGCCCTGAAACGTTCTCAGACTTGTTTCTCAGTACTCTTGCAATAAAACCGTCCTTTGCTATGGCTTCGCTCAGCTTCTGCTGACTTTGTGCCATACTGAGCCGTCTGCGCTCCGTAAGAGCCTTGGACTGCTCAAGAGCATATCCCGGAACTCCCATGTCTACGCCGAGTATCGCTGTTATCTCCTCCGGATAGGTATTCGCCCACCAAACCGCCTCGATCCCGGCAATAGAATGTGCCGCAAGGATGTAAGGGGGAGCTATCCCTGCCTGACAGAGAGCTTCCCGGTTCTCAGAGACTATATTCTCCACCGTCCGTGGAGTCTTTGCCGGATCACTGAATCCGCACCCGGCTCTTTCTATGACCGCTATCCTGTATATGTGGGAGAGCCGTCTGTATAAAGGCTTGTATTCCAGCACCGGAGATGTCACCCCGTTGCCTGCAAGGAATACGATAGTACTGCTTCCGCTGCCTTCTGAATAAACATTCAGCCTGCATCCGCCTGCCGGTACCCTGTTCTCATAATTCATGCGTCCTTCTTTCCGCAGAGCTTTCTCACGACCTCCAGTATGCGCTGATTTGTGTCAGAGAGATGAAGTGAGGCTGCTGCATCTGACATTTTCCCGACCTTTTCCTGATCTGAACAGAGGCGCTGTATCTCTGTATACACCCGTTCATTGGTGACATCCTTCTGCTCTATTACTACCGCAGCTCCTGCCTTGCCGAGCACCATCGCATTGTGGTACTGATGATTGCCGGCAACTATGGGAGAAGGTATAAGTACAGACGCTTTTCCGGCAGCTTCAAGTTCTGCCAGTGTTGACGCTCCGCTGCGGCAGATGACAAGATCTGCTGCTGCAAGGCATACGTCCATATCGTTTATGTACTCAGTGATACGTAATCTGTCGCTTTTCAGAGGTACTCCGGCATCCTTCATTGCCTTTGGAAATGTATCCTTTCCCATTCCGCCGTATCCGTGGATATGGTTTATTGCCTTACCCTGCCTGAAGTCTTCCCTGATAACGTACTCCATTGTCTCGTTGATGCAGCCTGCACCGAGACTTCCGCCGAAGGAAAGTACTGTAAAGCTGTCGTCAAATCCCAGCTTTGCCCGTGCCTCAGCCTTTGTGAGACTGGAGCTTATCTTGCTCCTTACCGGAAGTCCGGTAACAGTGTAATCAAATTTGCTCTTATCCATATAATCCAGAGCCTCGATCACTGTCAGCATAACGTGATCGACCTCCTTTGAGAGCAGCTTATTGGTAACGCCGGGATAGGCGTTCTGTTCGTGTATGGCTGTAGGTATACCCATTCTTGCTGCCTTGCGGATAACAGGTCCGGCTGCATAGCCGCCTGTACCGATAGCAATATCGGGCTTGAAACCTTCTATGATCTCCTTTGCACGCTTTCCGGATGTGATAAGATACGCCACAGCCTTTGCATTCCTGCCGATATTCTCAAGTGAGATCTTTCTCTGAAAGCCTGCCACCTTGATAGTCTCAAGCCTGTATCCGGCCTGTGGTACAAGTTTTGCCTCCATGCCCTTCGGAGTTCCGGCAAAGAGAAACTCTGCATCCGGATAAGCCTCCTTTATTATATCTGCGATGGCGAGTCCGGGATTTATATGACCTCCCGTACCTCCGCACGCTATAAGCACTTTCATGCTATCTCTCCTTTTCAGTATTACTTGCTGCCTTTCCTGCCCCTGAACAAGGCAAAGCCGCTTTGCTTCTTCTCCGACCTGCCGGAACGTATCCTGTCCGGCGTCGGGAGCGGCGGATCAATGTCGTCATCACGCCGGGGCGGTATATACCTTTGCTGGGATATGTTCAGCATTATCCCCATTTCCACAAGCTGCATGACCAGCGCTGTACCTCCGTAGCTGAAAAACGGAAGGCTGATTCCTGTGTTAGGGATAAGATTGCTTACAACGGCGAGATTGAGGACTGTCTGTATGCCGATCTGGGTAGTGATGCCTACAGCTATGAGCATTCCGAAGCGGTCACGGCTGCGTGCGGCTATGGAATAGCCCTCAACTACCAGCAGGAAGAAAACAATGATTATTGCAAGTGCGCCTACAAAGCCAAGCTCCTCGCATACTATAGGGAAAACGAAGTCGTTCTTGGTCTCAGGGAGATAAAGGTACTTCTGACGGGAGTTTCCCAGTCCGAGTCCGAATAATCCGCCCGAGCCGATCGCAATAAGCGAGTTGGCAGTCTGCCATGTATCACCAAGGAGATCATCAAAGGGATGCCTCCATGAAAGGATACGGGACTGAACGTAGCTTCCGTTCTTGTTGTACTGCACGATGATGTAGCCGACAGCCGCTGCCAGCGAGCCTGCACCGAGAAGCAGGAACTGCTTGATGTTCGCTCCGCCGCAGAGTATCATGGCGATCGCAATGAATGTTATCAGCATGATTCCGGAGATGTGCTTCTCCAGAGCGATAAGGACTACATATACGCCGAGCAGCATTACATACTTCACTATACCTACGCTGAATCTGTTCATGCGCTTGCCGTCAAGCTCCATGCGGTAGGCAAAGTATATTATAAGTGTGAACTTTGCGACCTCGGAAGGCTGCAAGTCGATAGAACCGATAGTGATCCAGCGTCTCGCACCCATTGAACCTCCCTCGTCGTTACCGATAAGCAGAACGGCGATGAGAAGAACTGCCACTACGAAGAAAAGCAGTCCAGAGATGTTGAGCCGCTTGATGAAGGGAATGCGTATCTTCTTGAAGTTGTGGTAATCCATATTCATGAACACCAGCATAAGAGCAAATCCGATTATCGCATTTCTTCCCTGGGATACGGCATAGTGAAGACCGTCGCCGTAATCAAAATACGCCCAGGCGTAGCTTGCGGAGGACATCATTACAATGCCGACAACAAGCAGTATCATAACATAGGTGAAGAATGACAGGCTCAGATCACGGTAACGGCTGTCACCGTTGAAGGTGTGCCACGCTTTTCTGAATCCTTCCTTTATACGATCCTTGCCGGACGCTTGCTTATTCCGGCTCACTGTGGTCTCTGCCGCCATTCTGACCTCCCTTTCCACGGATCAGGCGCTGTACGTCTGTCAGTTAAATGAAAGTAATGTTATTATTCCCAGTATGCCGAAAATAATACCTGTAACTGTGAATGTTATAACTATCTTGTACTCACTGTATCCGCTCATCTCAAAGTGGTGGTGGATAGGAGTCATTTTGAAAATACGTCTGCCTTCACCGTACTTCTTCTTTGTATACTTGAAGTAGCTGACCTGTATCACTACGGACAGTGCTTCGATTATGTATACCAGTGCCACCAGCAGCAAAAGCAGATGCTTATGCAGAACAAGTCCTGCAGCAGTTACGGCTGCTCCGAGGAACATTGAACCTGTATCGCCCATAAAGCACTTTGCAGGGTTGAAATTCCATATCAGGAATCCGAGGCAGCCTCCTGCCAGTGCCATGGTGAACAGTCCCAGCTCGTTCTGCTTCAGTATGGAGCAGCATACTGTGAATATCAGCATTGCTGCAAAGGTCACTGAGCCGCAGAGCCCGTCAACTCCGTCAGTAAGATTTACCGCATTGGTAAGGTAAATTATCACCGGCACCATTAATATATAATAGAATATTCCAAGTGAAGGCGATCTCCAGAATCCGAGATCAATACAGGTCGAAGTGTCACCGAACTTCCAGAGAGCTATCAGGAAGCCTGCGGTACATACAAGCTGGAATGCTATCTTCTGCATCACGGAAAGTCCGTCGTTGTTCTTCCTTGCGACCTTGGTATAGTCGTCAATAAAGCCTATTATACCGAAGGAAAGTGAGAACAGGATACAGCTCAGCAGTCTGTAGAAGGCGTGATGTGTTGCAATATCCGTTACGTCCGGTGAATTGCTCAGACGGTATATCCAATAACCCGCCAGTGCAGCAACTGTTGTTGATATTATGAACATGAATCCGCCCATGGTCGGCGTACCCTGTTTCTTGGCGTGCCACTTCGGACCGTCCTCAGTCTTGATAGGCTGACCGAACTTTATCCTGTGAAGGAAGGGTACCAGCCATATTCCCGATACTCCGGCGATAACGAATGACAACAATGCTGTAAGAAGATCTATTATCCAGAATGACATTTACTAACACTTCTCCTGTTATTTCATATTCTGCGGCAGTACACCGTCAGTCAAGCAGCTTCAGACCTTCTGCAACTACCTCACGCTCGTCGAAATGGATATGCTTCATTCCGGCAAGTATCTGATAATCCTCATGGCCTTTGCCTGC
>DNLQ01000156.1 GCA_003488415.1 Ruminococcus sp.
ATGAAGGATATGGGCTATTGATACAATAATAAAAGGGACTGCTTTGTGCAGTCCCTTTCTATTTACGAAGGCATATAAAAAAGCCACAGGTATGACCTGCGGCTGCTGCAATCAGTTAATGGATATTCCTCCGCCAGCCCAGCCGGAGCCGATCTTACTGTACAGCTTCGTGAGCATCTTCATGCGGCGGTTATGATAAAATCTGAATACAAGGAATGCGACAAGAATAGACATACATATACCGAAAATGAACTTGACAACAACAGGCTTGATAAGCAGGAGTGCAATAAGCCATATCAGGATCAGTGCAACAATAAGAATAGGCAGGCAGAACGTTGTGAATGAAGCGCTGCTCACCTTGATATACTGCTGTATGTCAAATTTATCGAGCTTGTCATAGTGACGGACGATAAAATTATCCGGTCTCGCCCACTTTGAGAATTCCTTCAGAGTGTTGAACTTTATATTAAAGTCCTCATAAGTATTTCCGACACGATAATCAACAGAAACTCCAGTACCGTCCTGAGATCCGCCCATAATGTGGACCAGGGTGCCAGCCTCCGCCTGTCCGGCAACAGTCTTGGTGACGAGGAATTTTCTATCTATGGCATCGTCGATACTGTTAAGCAGATACGTCATAAAAAGCTCCTTCCCGAAATAATATTTAGGGACAAATTTTCATTTGTAAATTACAATAAATCTTCATTTATCATTATAGCACATCCGGTTGATTATTGCAAGTTGTTTTGAAAATCCGGCAACCGTCCAGCTGTAAAAAAATCGACACGAAAAAGAGGAAATAACTGTGATTTTGCACAAAATTATCTTTTGCAGCCCTTATTCAGACGTGTACATACATAGTTAATTAAAAAATATTTTACTGTGTGCTGTTCAACCGTTGAAAAAAAGCCGGAGTTGTGTTATAATAAAAATGCAAGCGGCGATGCCGCATAAGAAGAAGGAGATATGATACAGAAGGGATGAAATTGATAAGGATCGTGGCTGCGGCGGCAGTCATCATACTGACACTTACCGGCTGCTCAGCAGATCTCGGCAGAGTTCCGGATATATTCACTCCTGCCGGGGATGTGTCAAGCACTGCCGGAAACGATAACAGCGATATGACACAGAAGGAGCTTTATGAGCTTATGACCTCTGAGCTGCGGCAGTTCCATAACAAGGTGACCATGAACGGCAGGATCGAAACTCAGATGATAACTGATGTCATGGACCTTGTACAGCGAAAAGCTCCTGACATTTTCTGGATAGACGGTTATACCATTACCTCAAGCGGAAAGAAGACCGAGGTGATCTTTGAGCCGATCGACGGCCATACCCCTGCCGAGCTTCAGGCTATGTCCGAGGAGCTGAGCAATGCTGCGGAGGAGATTATCGCTTCAATGCCGGAGGGGCTTATGGATTACGACAGGGTACTCTATGTGCATGACGCCATAGTGCGTTCCACCGCATACGATCAGACCGGCGTAGATGCAGGCAGGAATGGCATATGGGGTACGGCGTATGGCTGCCTGGTGAACGGCAGAGCCATATGCCAGGGATATTCCGAGGCGTTTGTGTATATGATGAATATGCTGGGTATAGAGTCAGGTATGTGTTCCGGAAGGGCAGGTACTGAGAGCCATGCCTGGAATTATGTCAGGATCGGCGGCGACTACTACTGGATAGACGTGACCTGGGACGATCCGGAGAGCCTTGACGAAAACGATACAGCAGAGGGTATATTGCGGCATACATACTTCCTCATAAACGACGATATGCTGCTTCGCACAAGGACTATAGATCCGGGACAGGCTTTCGTGCCGGAGTGCAGCTCCATTGCCAACAACTATTTTGTCCGCAGCGGATGCTACTTTGACACCTACAGCATAGAGTCACTGGGCTGGGTGATGCAGCGGAGCGGAGACGAAAGACACGTAGAGATAATGTTCCCGGATGAACTGACGTTCAGCGAAGCAGTGAGCAGGCTTTTCGATGACGGAGAGATATGGGAGCTTACAGACTATGTGTGGCTGGACGATCAGATCAGCTACTCAAAGGACGAAGTCATGTATGTACTGACTATCAGCTTCTGAAAGGAGCATAATAATGGGAGAATGGCTTAAAAGGACTGAACTGATATACGGCAGCGAGGCGGCGGAAAAGCTGGCGGCAGCGAGGGTGGCTGTGTTCGGAGTAGGCGGAGTAGGCGGATTTGCCGTTGAAGCCCTTGCACGTTCAGGCGTCGGAGCACTTGACCTTATCGACAACGATACAGTTGCCGAATCCAACCTTAACCGCCAGATAATTGCCCTCCGCAGCACCATCGGACGATACAAGACAGATGTTGCAAAAGAGCGTATCGCAGACATTAACCCGGAATGCAGGGTACGGACTTACCACACATTCTTCATGCCGGAAACTGCCGGGGATTTTGACTTCACAGACTACGACTACGTGATAGATGCTATAGACACAGTTACAGGAAAGATAGAGATCGTGATGCAGGCAAAGAAGGCGGGAGTACCGGTGATATGCTCGATGGGGGCAGGCAATAAGACCGATCCCACGCAGTTTGAGGTGGATGATATATACTCTACTTCGGTATGCCCTCTTGCAAGAGTGATGCGCCGGGAGATGAAGAAAAGGGGAGTAAAGAGCCTGAAAGTGGTATACTCCCGTGAGGAGGCTGTAAAGCCGCTGGAGTCGGACGAGAAAGGATTCCGCAGATCAGTTCCCGGTTCTGTGGCATTTGTGCCTTCTGTTGCCGGACTTATCATAGCCGGGGAGATAGTGAACGATATTACCGGCGGAGCGCTGAGCAGGAGAAAAAACTGAAACGCTCCGTCAGCGGCCGTACTGAAAAAAGTCCGGCGGAGTGCCTTTTAAGAGAGACTCCGCTTTGATATACTGTTTTTCATATTGAACTCCCTGTCACCGGCAGGGAGTATTTTGCTTGACGGGAGATGCGGAAATTGTTTTTGCTGAAAAATAAGCCGGAAATATTGAAATCTGCGCCGGGATATGTTATAATGTAAAGAGTATACTTTAAAATACGGCATGACTGTGCGCCGTACAAGGACAGTCTCCGCAGATAGCGGAATGGAGAGAAATATGTTATCAGATCTTGTTTTATTGATGTCACAGGGCGCAGATGCCGAAAAGCCAGGACTTTTCCCATTCCCGGCAGTGATGCACTATTCCTTTGCCGTTGTGGGCTTCATCTTCTTCCTGTGTATGTTCATCAAGCATAAAAAGCTGCACCACCTTATATTCACTGCCGCTATACCGCTTACACTGCTGCTGAGATTCATCAGCGAGGATAACAAGTTCGCATTCTACCTTATAGGTGCAGTTGAACTGCTGTTCCTTATCGTAGCTTTTATTTCTTCCATTGTGGACAGTGTACGCAGGTCAAAGGAAGAGGCAGCAAATACTCCTGCCGCACCGGAGAAGGAGTAAGAAGTGAAGATAGCTGTTCTTGACTGGCAGACAGTAAGCGTAAACGGTGATATATCTCCGGCAGCTCTTGAAGAACTGGGTGAGACGGTGTTCTATCCGCTCACTTCACCCGGGGAGACCGTTTCCCATATCTCGGATGCGGAGATAGTACTCTGCAATAAGGTGCTGATAACCTCTGAAATAATGGATGCCTGCCCGAAGATAAGGTACATAGGAGTCTTCGCCACAGGCTACAATAATATTGATGTAGAAGCTGCCGCAGAGCGAGGCATAACTGTATGCAACGCAGGAGAGTACTCCACCAATGCCGTGGCACAGCAGACCTTTGCGTACATCCTTGACCGCTTCAGCAGAGTCAGGGACTACGATGATGCTGTAAGAAAGGGCGAGTGGGAAAGCTCTCCCACATTCTCCTATTTTCCGATACCCACCGATGAGATCGCAGGAAAGACTCTTGCAGTAGTGGGCTACGGCTCCATAGGAAGGACTGTTGCACGTATCGGTGCAGCGTTCGGCATGAGAGTCATAGTGAATACACGTACAGTACCGGCTGACTGTCCCTTTGAAGTGACAGACCTCAGCACAGCAGCTTCACAGGCGGATGTCATCACCTTCCACTGTCCTCTTACAGAGAAGACAAAAGGTATGGTGAACAGTGAACTGCTGGGAATGATGAAGCCGTCTGCCGTACTGATAAATACCTCCCGGGGCGGAGTGGTATGTGAGGCTGACCTTGCAGCCGCACTGAAGAACGGTGTTATCAGCGCCGCTTATCTCGATGTGCTTGACAAGGAGCCTATGTCGCCGGACACACCTTTGAAGGGTATACCCGGATGTACCATCACTCCCCATACAGCATGGGCTCCATTTGAGACACGAAGCCGCCTTATGAATATCGTCTGCGGCAATATACAGGCGTGGCTTGACGGAAAGCCTGTGAATAAAGTAAACTGAAGGAAGATAATAAATGCGTAATATATCCGAAAAAAAGCGTATCGTCATAAAGCTGGGCACCTCCACCCTGGCGCACAAGACCGGTAAGCTGAACATCCGCCGTATGACTAATCTGGTGAGAGTGATCTCGGATCTCCACAACTCCGGAAGAGAGATAATCATGGTATCTTCCGGTGCAGTGGGACTGGGCGCAGGCAAGCTGGGACTTCCGGAAAAGCCCAGGGACACCAAGACCAAGCAGGCTGTTGCGGCTATCGGTCAGTGTGAGCTGATGCACGTATATGATGATATGTTTGCGAAGTACAGCGTTACGGTGGCGCAGATACTGCTCACCAAGACCATAATCAACAACCCGAATCACTGCGAAAACTTCATGAATACAGTGGAGAAGCTGGTGGGTATGGACGTTATCCCCATAGTCAATGAGAACGATACTATCGCCATAGATGAGCTGGAGCTTGAGATAGGTGAGAATGACTCTCTTTCAGCACTTGTTGCAGAGCTGTCCCGTGCGGATCTCCTGCTTATTCTTTCAGACATTGACGCCCTCTATGACGACGATCCTCGTCAGAATCCGGATGCAAAGCCTGTACCTGTCGTGGAGAAGATAACTCCGGAGATAGAGGCTATGGCAGGCGGTGCAGGAACAAGTCTCGGAACAGGCGGTATGTCCACAAAGATAAAGGCTGCAAAGATCGCAACCAATGCCGGTATAGATATGGTGATCATGAACGGCAGAGATCCCGAGAAGCTGTACGATCTCTTTGAGGACAAGGAGATAGGTACACTTTTCAAGGCGTGATATAAGTCACGGAGGTGCGTTATGGTAATATCAAAGGGCAGCGAAAGAGTGTCCAGGACGGATACATATCTTAACTGTGCAGAGGTATTTGCGTACAGAAGCACCTGCATCAAGAGGAAGTACGGTGCAGTAATAGTCAGGAACGAT
>DNLQ01000158.1:0-664 GCA_003488415.1 Ruminococcus sp.
TGAAACCGCTGCCTATTGCGGTTATGGAGTCCTTATATGCCACCAGTGCAGCCTTGAGCTTATCGTCAACGGCATACTTTGCATCGTCCTCAGAGTTATTGAACTGCCACTTGAAGTCGCCGCCGTCAACTCGTCCTGCCTTTGCTGTAACGATAGCCGGAACGTCTGCTGCTGCATCGGGAGTGTACTTGTAGAAGCCTGATGCTGTATCAAAGTTGGAATAAGAGGTGCTGCCGGACTTGGACTTTATGCTGCCGGGTACCTGTTCTGTACGGGAAGAAGCCTCGTATGCGTCAAAGTCGGTAGTGCTGTCCTTCTGTGTGAGGTATGCCTTTGCGCCTTCGATGTAGTTGCCGAAGGACTTGATGACTCCTCCGGTCTCACCGGAAAAAGTTCCGCCGGATTCAACGTCGCTGCCCTGACCGGAAATAAGCATGGGGTACTTGCAGTTTCTGAAGTAGTTGTTTTCTGCAAAAGCGGAAGCTCCCATTGTAACACCTATACCGTACTTGGCATTTCCGTCATAGTAGTTGTTATAGATATGTACTGTGCAGGTACGTATCCTGGGGTGACGGGAGTCGGAATGGTCGTACCAGTTGTGGTGATAGGTGATGTAGTTCTCTGTAGACTCCGACTTCATACCCTGGAGGTTGCACTTTCCGTT
>DNLQ01000158.1:714-5121 GCA_003488415.1 Ruminococcus sp.
TCCCAGAAGTGATTGTAGGAGTGTGTAACGTAGGTGGATGTCTTGGTATCGAGAGCGCCGTCGCCCTTTACCTGGTCTGCATCGCTTCCTGCATCACCGTAGAAGAAGTCACAGTTGTGTACCCATATATGGTTGTTGCCCTGCTGAAGTCCGCAGTCGTCGCCCTCTGAGCTGTTACAGTTCATGAAGCCTATGTTCCTTACCTCAACGTTGGAGCTGTTCTTCATTACAAGTCCGAAGCCGTTGAAGGTGGTATCGTTTCCTATACCCTCTATCGTCAGTCCGCAGGTGGCAGTATCAATGTAGAGATCTCCCTTGTTGAGGACTGCGGGATCAGTGATGTTGCCTATGAATCTGATACATACCGGACCTGCCTTAGTATTACTCTTGAGGTCGGTGATGATGTTCTGGATGCCTGTGAGTGATGCAGCAGCACCCTTCTTATCGGGAAGTGTTGCTGTTACGGAATCCTTGTTGCTGTTTGTCACGTAGATGACCGTTGCTCCGGACTTCAGTGTTCCGTCATCATTGTACGCACCGGATGAGCTTCCGCCTACGAAGCCGTATCCGCTCCTGTCATGTGCATATGCTGTAGCCTGTGTCTGGGCTGCCTTTGAGGTATCTTCCTTGCCGCCTATAACAGGGACTACCTTCATTGTGTGGCTGCCAGCCTTCAGTCCTACAGCGTCTGCTCTGAAATAGCCGGAATACTGCCTGATGAGCATGGAGTCTATCTGTGTGCCGTCAACGTAAACGTTGTATCCGGATGCTCCGGTCACCGGTGACCATGTTGCGTACATTCCCTCACCGTAGCCTGTGCTTGATGCGATAGTGACGCTGGATGTAGCTGCTGATGCTGTTATCAGCTGGTTGGGGGTGATATAGAATGTGCCTGTGATCGTGCCTGCTGCGAAACCGGCTGACATTACTGCTGCTGCCGCTGCAGCTGCGATACGCTTTCTCATGAATGTGTTTTTCATGTTATTCCCTCCGTTTTAATTTTATGATATAATGGTTGAGCGCCCTCTGCGCTTTTTTCAGCCTTTTGTCCTTTACTGACTACATTATACCCCACAGCACCGCAGTTTTCAATGACAGATAGTACTCAGTAACTGATATATTGTGCTTTTATACTATTTAACTCCATACGATTTATCATAGCCGCAGCAACTTTTGACCATTTATTGCTGTATACAAATGATCCCCGTGAGCTTCATACCGCTCACGGGGACAGTGTGCTTTATTAGTACTCCGGCAACCGAATATCAATAAACACAATGTTGACCTGTTATAAAAGATGTATCTCCTCCCCCGCCGGATGCAGGGAAAGAGATACGAATAACATAAGCGTGTTATAGATAGTTTATTGCCGTATTATAATGCTGATGAACTGTGCTGTGACAGCACTTCCATGGACCTTATCTGATAGCCGTCATTAGTTCCTGTAAGAACGTACCTTACAGTCTTTGAGGAAAACTCGCCTACCCACTCCGGCAGCTCGTCCATATAGTCCACATCAAGGGTGTACTCGTTTCCGCTGCGTGATACGGACTTTATCCTCGGTGAATAAGTGAAAGTAACCGGGCGTACCGGTATATTATATGACTTGTTCTCCTCACTGTAGTAGAATCTTGCTTCTGAAGGTCCGGCATTGCCATGCTCAAATGCAGGAAGCTCACTGCCGAAGAGCTTTACAGCATAGGTCTCAACGTCTGTGGCTGGAACAGTGATAACGTCAAAGGTGCGCTCATACTTCTTCACTGCATCCTTATCCATTACCAGTGACCAGATAGCCGCAGTTATTATCTGATTGGAAGTAAGCTCAGAGGGCTTGCTGAAGGCGTCTATATCCATTATCACCGCCGGATAGATGACATCCTCCATTGCCTTCTTTCCGGAGTCTCCCGAGCTGAATCTTCCGAAGAAGCGGCTTCCCATGAGTATAAGCGACACAAGTCCCACACAGGCGAGAAGGGAGAAGAGTACACCGGCAGCCGTGTACAGCGCACGGCGTGCATTTCCTGACGACGCAGATGCACTGCCCTCCGGAGCCTCACGGTGTGTATTGAGCAGCTCCTCGGGATCTTCGTCAAGTATCCTCCTCAGAACGCTCTTTTTTTCTGACGGTGCCGGCTTCACGTCCTCTTTCTTCCTTGCCTCAGCTCCCTTATCAGCCTTCGCATTCTTCTTTCTGCTGCTGCCTTTACCTGACTTCTTCCGTACCTCCGGCTCAGGCTTCATTTCCGGTTCTTCCTCTGTGCGTCCGGATGGAGCATCGAACATCGACACAACAGGCGGCGGTGCAGACTCGTCATTTTCGGGAGCTGCCTCCGGAAAATGGGTATATATATACTCCGCCTTCGACATATGCTTATTATCAGCCGGAGCACTTGCAGCTGCATCCTCTTCCGGTGCGCTGATGCTGTTCACAGGAGATCCCTCAACAGGAGAGTAACTGTCGTTCACAGGAGATCCCTCAACGGGAGAGTAACTGTCATAAAAGGGTTCAGAGGGTGCTTCCTCCGCCGCAGTATAGCTGTCGTATACCGGCTCGGCAGGTGCTTCCTCGGCAACCGGCTGTACAGCATCGTCCCCTTCGGCTTCGGGCTTGCCGCCGCTGAGCACGCTCAGGAGATCGTCTACCGACATATCGGAGTAGTTTTTCTTTCTGGCATCGTTGCTTTCGCCGGTGCCGGTTGAATCATACAGGTCTTTGTTATCCATTCTTTCCTCCGTACTATCTGATCTGACCGCAGCCGTTTATCAGGTACTTAAAGGTAGTGAGTTCAGTGAGTCCCATAGGTCCTCTTGCGTGGAGCTTCTGTGTGGAAATGCCTATTTCAGCGCCGAAGCCGTACTCTCCGCCGTCAGTGAAGCGTGTTGAAGCGTTCACATAGACTGCGGCTGCATCGACCTCCTTCTGGAACTTCTCAGCACTTGCCAGTGAAGAAGTGACAATGCACTCCGAATGACGTGTGCTGTACTTTCTTATGTGTGCAATGGCTTCATCAATAGTATCCACAACCTTTACAGCGATGATGTAGTCATTGAACTCGGTTGCATACTCTGTCTCTGTTGCAGGCTCAACGTCATCTCCGAGGATCTCTCTCGTTCTCTCACAGCCGTATATCTTCACGCTGTGGGACTTGAAACGCTCTGCGATCATAGGCAGGAACTTCTCAGCCACGTCCTTGTGTACCAGCAGACTTTCGATAGCATTGCACACTGAAGGACGCTGAGTCTTTGCGTTATCTGTTATCTCTACAGCCATATCCAGGTCTGCGGATGCGTCAACGTATACATGGCAGTTTCCTGCACCTGTCTCTATTACCGGAACAGTAGCATTCTGCACTACCGCCTGTATCAGATTTGCGCTTCCTCTGGGGATAAGCACGTCCACATAACCGTTAAGGCGCATAAGCTCGGTAGTAGTCTCCCGTGAGGTATTCTCCACTACCTGTATCATATCAGCCGGGAGACCAGCCTTCTCAATAGCTGCACGCATGATGCCTCCAAGACATTTATTGGAGTTTATTGCCTCCTTGCCGCCCTTGAGTATAACAACATTTCCAGCCTTCAGACACAGTGCCGCTGCGTCAACTGTTACGTTGGGGCGTGACTCGAAGATAATGCCGATCACTCCCAGCGGAACTCTTGTCTTGATGATGCGGAGTCCGTTGGGACGTGTGAAGCCGTCAACTACCTGACCTACCGGATCGTTCATGGCGATAAGCTCGTCTACTCCCTTTGCCATACCCTCGATACGGCTCTCGTCAAGGCGCAGTCTGTCCTGCTTTGACTCGGTCATACCGTTCTCCTTTGCGGCTGCAAGGTCTTTTTCGTTCTCGGCTATGATAAGTGCCTTGTTCTCTCTGAGTGCCTTTGCGATAGCTGCAAGGGCATCGTTTTTAAGTCCTGCGGAAGCAGCAGCTGCGGCAGCCTCGGCTGCCTTTGCTCTTCTTCCAAGCTCTTCTGTATAACTCATATCTGCACCTCTTATTCATTCTTTCATGCGGTCATTCCGCTCTTGTATACCATTCAAGTTCATCTGCGGCTATCCTCTTATAACCGTCAGGTTCACTGCTCTGCCTCAGATAAACATATCTGATCCCTGCCTGTATTATCAGTCTTGCACACAGCGGACAGGGCTTTGCAGCGTGTATAGTTCCGTCATCCGGCGTTATTCCTGTCAGGTACAGATCTGCACCCTGAGTCTGGTCACGGGAGCAGTTCAGCAATGCGTTTGCTTCTGCGTAGACAGCCTTGCACATACCATATCCCTCGCCCTGGTGGAGTCCCAGCTTTAACCTCGGACACTCACCGCTGTCACAGCAGTTCTCCCTGCCTCTCGGCGAACCGTTGTAGCCGGTTGATATGACTGCATCGTTCCTGACTATTACTGCACCG
>DNLQ01000112.1 GCA_003488415.1 Ruminococcus sp.
CAGCCGGAGGCTCAGGCTTCTCGCCGTCATTCAGCTCAGGAGCAACAGGAGGAACAGGCTTGATGTCGTTCTTTCCCTCAGCATCGAGCTTGTTGATGCAGAAATCGAACCAGTCTGCCTTAGCGCCATCGTTGAAATCAAGACCAACGAAATCAAATGACTTAACGATCTGCTCCTTGATCTCCTTTATGCCGGGCTTCTTAACGGGTTTCTCAGGCTCAGCAGGCTTTTCTGCCTCTTCAGCTGCTTCCTCAGCAGTATCCTCTGTCTCCTCAGCTTCCTCAGCCTTTTCCTCTTCCTTCTCGCCGATCTCCTCAGCAGGTACAGGCTTCTCAGGCTCAGCAGGCTTCTCAGCTTCCTCAGGAGCAGCAGGTGCCTCAGGAGCTTCCGGTGCTTCAGGCTTTTCGTTCTCTTCAGCTTCGAGGATCTCTGTATCCTCCTCAGCTACAACGGCTGCCTGCTCAGCTTCCTTCTTCTCTTCCTTGATGCTCTGACTTGCGAATGCGCTTGCGCCGGTTGCCAGTGACAGTGCGGATACTGCTGCGATAGCAGTTATGAGCTTGCTTCTTTTCATGATATAAGACTCCTTTACATTAATATTAGTTTTGATAAAAGCGTTCCGGATCACTGATCAGTTTTTCCTGTGCGGTTTTTTGCTTTCTGATTACAGTTTACGAAGCCTTGTCCTCAAAAGTGGGGTAATCCAAAAAATTTTTTTGGATTTTTCAGATTTTTTCTGCATTATTATAAAAGGAGTCTGTGTTTCACCTGCGCCAGTCCTCAAAACCGGCTGCAAACGTGTCTGGAGGAAATGCCGGAACTGCCTCTGTAACGTAAAAAGGGACGCCGGAGCGCCCCTTCTCAATATCACTTTTTATAGTAAGTTAATAAATAAAGCTCATTGCCCTCGCAGTCACGTACAGTAATGTCGATCCCGGCAGGAGTTGAGTCTGTCTTTTCCACTACTGCATAGGTCTTGCACTCACTTTCCGGATCGTCACCGAAGGCGTTAAAGTAATCATCCTTGTAGACGTATCCGCCTGCCTTGTAGAAGCATATAGCCGGTACAAGGTCAGGAAGCTCGTCATAGTACTCCCTCACGACAGCACGTGCCATAAGCGTGTAAGTCTTTCCGCTGCTGTTGGTGAGTATCTTCTTCCTCTCCTTCAGTTCCTCCGGAGCTGCATCATAGTCAGGCATCATGGTATAGATACTCAGGTCTGCATCCTGAACAGGAACGGCGTCGGAGTCAAAGTGTATCTCCTCCGTCACCAGCCAGCCTGCAAGAGTACCGTCAGGTTCACGGTCTTTGTATTTCAGCAGTACCCCGGTCTCCTTATCCACATACATCACGAATGTACCGCCGACAGGTGCTATATAAACAGGATCAGCCGGAACTGTCCCCTCCAGCACAACACAGGTGCGTCCGGCATACTCTGTCTCACCGGTGATCTCCCACAGATCAGTATTTTTAAGGTGATCGGCTATTGTATCTACAGGTGTGAGCGTATCGCAGGCTGCTCTGGTATTTGAGCTTGCCTTTCCAGCCATATAACTGAACACTTCCGGCATTCCGTCCGTGTTCAATGCCTCCGGATCAGCAAGAATACTGAGCAGCTTCTCAGGATCCAGTATCAGATCTCTGTCACGGTGTCCTGCCATGTCCGGTTCGGTATTGGAACGGCTGTATGTCATTGTTGCCGGGAAGATATTATACTGGTCCGAGCCGTCGCAGTACACATCGAAGCTGCCGAAATACGCATCCATTATGCCGTCAATATTGCCGTCAGCAGCCTCCTCCGGAGTATTCATTATATTGAACCTTGTGATCCTGTCCCACGCTTTGCCGGTAGTAAGGTCAGCACTGTAATCCGACCTGGTACAGAGATCGGTGCGTGCGGTATCGTATCTGTAGAAGCTGCCGGACACCTGGTCGTAGTAGTTCTCGGAATTTATCATCTTTCCCAGGACTCCCAGCTTGGTAGTCATATCGAAATCTCCTGTCGTCACCGGTGCAGAGTCCTCTGTAATCTCAGGCTCCGACTCTGCGGCTTCTTCCTCAGATACCTCCGCATCTGCCTCCGTCGTATTTACATCTGAAGCCGCCTCAGTGGTATCAGTACCATCCTGTACATCGCCGGGAGCTTCTGTTTCCACCTCGGTGAACACCGGTGAACTGCCGGAACGTCCCATAAGGTAGGTACCTCCGCCGATGCCGCCTATCAGCATTGCACAGGCTGCGGCTATGCCGATATACCGCAGCATACCATGACTGCGCCGCACCTCGACTCCATGTACACTGTCGGCGTAGCTGTTCTCTCCGGCAAGATCTGTACGCTCGGTGATGCGGCTGTAAACAGCCTTTTTTTCGTCCTCGCTCAGCATTTTGTGTGAGTCAGCGATACGCTGTGCGATACTGTCATCAGACTGACTGAATATAGTTTTCAGGTCACGTTTTTCTTTCATTGCATTTTCCTCCTTCATAGTTCAATGCCCAGTTCCTCAAGCTCCTTCTTCAGCTTCTTCCTGGCACGGCTCATCCGCATACGTACTGCTCCCGGATTCATGCCGAGAGTACGTGCTATGTCCGGTGAATCTCTGCCAAAGAGGTACTTGTGTATGATGATCGTTGAATCCGGCTCGCCGAGAGCTTCTATCTTATCGAGTACGACAGCCATTATCTGTGAGCTTTCCGCAGACTCCGCAACGCCTGAACTTTTATCGGCTATCCCGGCAAGTTCATCCTCACCGGCATTCCTGACGAGATCGTTGTTGTATGCCCTGCGGATGTTCAGTGCCTTGTTCCTGGCACAGGCTCCGATATACGCTTTCAGCGAACCCTCCGAAGCAGTATCATAATTCATTATCACATCAGCAAACACGTCCACGATACAGTCCTCGGCATCACGGCTGCTTCCGCAGCCGGCAAGTGTACGGCAGACTATGGCGAATGCGTATCGGTGATACTGCTCAAAAAGCTGTCTGTAGCCCTTGTCCGGCGAAGTGCGGATAAGGCTCCGCAGCTCTGTCTCTGTCATACGTTTCTCTCCTTTCTTTAAGGTCCTGCAGAACATCTCCACTTATATATACACCCGGGAAGCAAAAGTGCAACATACTTATTGTAGCAAACGACAAAAATCTTCCGGAGCTTGCTATTTGCCGATCCGCACACCGCAAACTCCAGTCTGCGGATGTGTGGGACACTATAAAAACTCCTTCCGTTCTCAGGCAGGTACTCCTTTGCGCCATAGTATTTCTGATATGCAGTCA
>DNLQ01000018.1 GCA_003488415.1 Ruminococcus sp.
CCCTTTAGAATCCCAGCGTTTTGAATACTTTCCCGGCAGCCAAACCACTCCGCCGTAACAGTAAAACCATCCGTTCTATCTCAGCGAACAGCATTAGCACTCTCCTGTGCAGCCTGTTAGCGCTCGCGGTACGAGAGTGCTAAATTTCATCATTCTGTCACAATGCTGTTATCATACGATCATAAACCAGGGGTATCATGTAGTCAATGAAAGGAAAGGAATGATACCAATGGAACAGGGAGGAATAAATAAGAGCTGATAACGCATAATAACTGCATAGAAAGTAAACAGGAGGAATGATCTATGAGATACGGACTTACACCATTCGGCAGAGGCTATGACCTCTTTAACATCTTCAACGACCTCGACAAGGACTTTTTCAGCGGCGCAATGCCTGCAAACGCCTGCCGGACAGATATAAAGGATGCCGGCGACAAGTACGTCATGGAGTCCGAGCTTCCGGGATTCGAGAAGGAAGACATTAAGCTGGACATCAACGGCACTTACCTCACTATCTCCGCAGAACACAAGACTGAGACAGAGGAGAAAAACGATGACAAATACATCCGCAGGGAGCGTACCTACGGTTCATACAAGAGGAGCTTCGATATCTCAGATGTGGACACTGAGGGCATATCCGCTGAGTACAAGAACGGTATTCTCACCATCGACCTGCCCAAGAAGAAGCCGGAAGAGCCCCTTGCCAAAAGACTTGAGATCAAGTAAAGGCGACACTACAGCTTACAAGGTTCTCACTGTGAAGCAGATTTCCACATCTGACTGATGCCTTGTCACAGAACGAAAGAAAACCGCCTGAGTACCTATTTACGTACTCAGGCGGTTTCGTGTCTATATAGTAAACATCAAAGGATTTTCGTTTGCTATGGGATCATCTGATGTGCAATAAAGCTACGTGACTCAGGACTTAAAAAGCTCCCTGAAGCGTTTCATTGCCTCGGCAGTATTCTCCCTGCTGTTGAAGGCAGTGAGTCTGAACCAGTTATTGCCGTTTCTGCCGAAGCCTGCACCGGGAGTACCCACAACTCCGGCTTTTTCCAGAAGGAAGTCAAAGAACTCCCAGCTGTCCATGCCGGACGGACACTCAAACCAGATGTACGGCGAATCAATACCGCCGGTATAGCGTATGCCAAGCTCGTCCATAGTACCGGAGATGATGCGTGCATTCTCCATATAATGAGCGATCATGGCTCTTGCCTCCTTCATGCCCTCCTCGCTGAACACGGCAGCAGCCGCCTTCTGGACAATGTAGGGAACGCCGTTGAACTTGGTGGTCTGTCTTCTGTTCCACATCCTGTTGAGGTACAGTTCCCTGCCGTCCGGGGATACGGACTTGATAGCCTTCGGAACAACGGTATAGCCGCAGCGTGTACCTGTGAAGCCTGCGGTCTTTGAGAGGGAGCAGAACTCCACAGCGCACTTCTGAGCGCCCTCGATCTCGTAGATACTGTGAGGAAGACTGCTGTCAGAGATGAAGCATTCATAAGCGGAATCGAAGAGGATAACTGCATCGTTCTCAAGAGCGTAGTCCACCCACTCCCTGAGCTGCTCCCTGTTGTAGCAGGCGCCGGTGGGATTGTTGGGTGAGCAGATGTAGATGATGTCTGCCCGGACGCTCCTGTCAGGCATGGGGAGAAAATCGTTCTCAGCAGTACCGTTGATAAAAACGATATTCCTGCCGTTCATGATATTGGTATCAACGTAGACCGGATATACGGGATCGGGGATCAGAACGGTATTGTCCTTTGAGAAGAGGTCGGTAATGTTGCCGGTATCGGACTTTGCGCCGTCGGAGACAAAGATCTCGTCCTCGTCCAGCTCGACGCCGAAGGTGCTGTAATGCTTCCTGATGGCATCTCTGAGGAAGCTGTATCCCTGCTCCGGACCGTAGCCACGGAAGGACTCCGCCTTTCCCATCTCGTCAGCAGCGGAGTGCAGAGCCTTTACCACGGACTCACCCAGGGGAAGAGTCACATCGCCGATGCCAAGACGGATAACGCTCCTCTCCGGATACTTCTCCTGAAAGGCAGAAACACGTTTAGCTACCTCACTGAACAGGTAGCTTTCTTTTAACTCCAGATAATTCTCGTTGAACTTAGCCATAGTAATACTCTCCGTCAAATGTAAATTCTGCCGGTCCGGTCATATAGACATGACCGTCATTCTCGTTCCATTCAATGATCAGCTCACCGCCGAGAAGCTCCACGGTGACAGGTCTGCGTGGACTGACACCGCTGAGGCAGGCAGCCACTACCGTTGCACAGGTACCTGTTCCGCAGGCAAGTGTCTCTCCGGTGCCACGCTCCCAGACACGCATTTTAAGGCGGTCGGGAGAGATGATATTCACGAACTCGATATTCGCCTTATTCGGAAAGAGACTGTTCTGCTCAAAGACTCTGCCGAACTTTTCTACATCGAAGCTGCTCACATCCTCGTCAATGAATATGACTGCATGAGGATTGCCCATTGATACGCAGACAGCCCTGAACTCACAGCCGTAAGCGGCAAGCGGAAGGTCAGTAACAGGTGAAGCAGCAGCGATGACCGGTATCTCCTTTGCATTCGTCACAGGCTCACCCATATCCACGGTAAGGGTACGGGCAATGTCGTTATCGTCGGTATGCACATCGACAGTCCTGATGCCTGCAAGAGTCTCAACAGTAACGGACTTCTTATGGATGATATTCCTGTCGTAGACGTACTTTGCTACGCAGCGGACGGCATTGCCGCACATTTCCGACTCGCTGCCGTCGGGATTGAACATACGCATCCGGCAGTCAGCCTTGTCACTGGGACATATCAGCACAAGACCGTCAGAGCCGATACCGAAGTGTCTGTTGCTCACGGCTTTCGCAAGCTCTCCGGGAGACTCAACAGTCTCCCGGAAGCAGTTGATGTACACATAGTCATTGCCGCAGCCGTGCATCTTTGTGAACCGCATCATATCACACTCCGAAAAGCAGCTTGTCGTAAGCCGGGAACGGATAGTATTCCTCGGCAGTCATGGTCTCAGCCTTGTCGGCAGCACTGCGGAGCTTATCCATAGCAGGAAGCATGGTATCACGGATGAATTCTGAAGCGGACAGTATCTCTGTTATCTCCCTGAACTCTGCAACATCAGCTTCAAGCTCGGATGTTGCCTCGTCCATAGCGTCCACCAGCTCGGTAAGCTCTGTCACCAGCTTGGTCTCGTACTTGCAGGCAGCCTTGGAAACGCTCTTCTTTACGGATACCGCACTTGCAGTATCGGCAGCGAACTTCGCTACAGCAGGGATGATCTCCTTTCTTGCCATATCTATCATGGTCATAGCCTCGATATTTACAGTCTTGACGTAGTTCTCAAGCATGATGTCACGGCGGGAGAATATCTCAGCTTCAGTGAAGATGCCGTGAGAGGTGAGCATCTCGACATTCTTCTTGTCGCAGATATGGGGCATAGCATCGGCAGTGGTCTTCAGGTTGAGAAGTCCACGCTTCTCAGCTTCCTTTATCCAGGCATCGTCGTAGCCGTTGCCGTTGAAGATGATGCGCTTATGAGCCTTGATAGTCTTTCTGATAAGGTCGTGGAGAGCCTTGTTGAAGTCCTTTGACTTTTCCAGCTTGTCTGCGAACTGTCTGA
>DNLQ01000151.1 GCA_003488415.1 Ruminococcus sp.
ATACAGCCGGTCCGGACCTTCTTTTTTTGCACGTGCTGCGGCTGTACGAGCATCAGTCTTTGGCATCAGAGCCTCCTTATGTAAAATTTATCACTGTCAACTGAGATCAGCTCAAAGTTGTTCAGATCATTACTGAGATACACTGTACCCTGAATGGGTTCTTTATTTTTCGGAAGACTTCCATAACATACTGCTGCACCGCTTTCAGGACGTTCAGCATCTGTTGCAGCCGGGAATACCGTAAGAAGAAGCTCACCGTCAACTGTAGATACACTGAGGATGCCTTTATCATATTCGATATGACAGTTTCCGGTATCATATGAAAGGAGCTCGTCTCCGAACAGAACACCAACGTCCCCGCCGTATACCGGTGTATCTCCATGTACTATCCAGCTATAAACGGGGAACAGCGAAAGATCATGGGAATATGCGGAATACTGGGATTGAATATTCTTTGTCAGGATAACTGAATCTGCTGATACCGCTCCCAATGACTGGAGATACTTCCGCACGTAACGAGGTGTGGAACTGTTTCCTGTAAGATCAATGATATCAGTCCTGCCGTGCCATGACAGTACAACTGCTGCATTACCATTCCGTCCGAGTACAGCAGTGACCATCGTGTTCCAGCGTGAGAAGAACGTAACAGCTGAGGTCAGAGCTATGACTACAGCAGCAGATGAAACAGCTATAGCAACGGCACGTCTGCTTTTCATTACTATACAGAGAAGAAGCACTGCTCCTCCCGCTGTAAGCACCATCGCACATACAAGTCCGCTCTCACGATGGATGTAAGCTCCCGGGAGCGATGCAGCCTTATCAGATACGGCAAGCACTGTTTTAAGCAGCACTCCTGCCGGCGGAAGAAAATTCAGTAGTCCTCCTGTCAGGACATACAGAAGTCCCATGACCATTGCAGCAGAACACACCGGTACAGCAAATACATTCATTACAGGCGCTATGACAGAAGTTTCCTCAAAGTAGTACATACTGAGAGGGAAAACAGATATAGAAGTAAGTGCTGCTGTAAGGAAGTCATACCCCAGCTTCTGAAGAAGTGTTCTCCGCTGAAAGCCTTTCAGCATATAGGGAGCAAATACACCGATCCCGAATGTACCTGACAGCGAAAGCATGAATCCTGACGAATATACAGCATAAGGATCGGATATGTTTATGATAAGCGAAGCTATAGCGAGAGAATTAAGTGTATCGTTCTGACGTCTGAGCAGCCTTGAAGAATAGAGGATATCAAGCATAATGCCTGCACGTATCGCAGAAACAGGACTGTTTGCCATTATTATAAGAAATATCAGCAGCACATTCACAAGCCCAAAGGAAACGAATCTGTTTACACCGAGCCGACTGAGAAGAAGCATGAACAATCCGATGATTATAGATACATGAAGACCTGAGACTGCAAGCAAATGACCTATACCGCATCGGTAAAGAGTTGTTTTGACTTCGGATCCGAGTTCTCTCTTTTCACCAAATACCATACCGGAAAGAAATCCTCCGCAGTCATCACCGAGCTGTGTGCGGAAATCGTTTATCATACGTTCCCTGTACTCCGACACGGCATTCCTGATAAGCCTGCGGTGTGCAGACACTGTAGTGATCTCTTTAGGGCGCTCAAGTGTCAGAAATATATGCTGTGGCTTGTAGTAGCTGTCGGCATCAAACAGATAGTCACTTCCGGGGATCTCAAAATCACAGCTCCCGATCTTTACTTTGTCTCCCAGACTGACATTCAGGTCGTTTGTATATAATGATACTCTTGCAGCTCGTTCTCCCTTGTCCTGAGAATAAACACGGCCTTTAAGGACATATGATGTCTTATCACTTTCATAATGTGTCATATCAGTTACTTCACCTGCAAAGCTCCCGGATAAGCCTCCGTAGGAACGAACAGGCTCTGCAATGAAATATGTGTAGGCACATACGGTCCCCAGAGCGATCAGAAAAGAGACTGCTATCATTATATAGTCAGATCTTTTCAGCCCGCAGAGCTTACCGAAGCAGTACAGAGCTACAGCAGCTATGATAAGTATAAGAACGCCGCGCCCGTTTAAAAGAAAAGAAGCGAAAAACGTTCCCGACATATATGCTGCTGCCGCTCCGATAGTTTTTCGCTTCATATAATATACCTATCTCTCAGCTTATTTGAAGAAGAGAGGCAGCTTTTCAAGGAAGATTATATCAGTTCTGTCTGCTGCATCTCCCTCTGCAAGTACAGCGGCTTTACCGCATATCTTTCCGCCTGCGGCTTCAGTCAGCTTTTCAAGTGCGATAAGTGACTCTCCAGTACTTATAACGTCATCAAGTATAAGCACTCTCTTATCCCTGAGCATCTCAGCCTTCTCCTGCGAGAGATGCAGCACCTGCTCAGCTGCGGTAGTTATTGACTTCACCGTTACAGATATGGGATCAGTCATATACAGCTTTACTGTCTTTCTTGCTACTACATAGGGCTTGCCGCTCTGTCTTGCCATTTCATATGCAAGAGGTATGCCCTTTGACTCAGCTGTTATGATAACATCGAACTCAGGGCACTTTTTCAGAAGCTCCCCGGCTGATCTGACAGTTATCTCCACGTCAGAGAACATTACAAAAGCGGCTATATCCAGCTTATCGTTGAGCGGACAGATAGGCAGTTCCCTCTCCAGTCCGGCTATCGTCATCTTATATGTTCCTGCCATATTATTCTCCATTATTCTCCTTATTCAGTTTTGCCCAGGGACTCAGGTCCCCATCCCATTTTTACACCGCCAAGAAGGTGGAAGTGAAGGTGCTTCACGGTCTGACCGGCATCATCTCCGCAGTTATTGATTATGCGGTAGCTCTCATAGCCCTGTGACTTTGCGATCTTTCCGGCTGCTTCAAATACCTTTGCCACAAGTGAGGAGTTTTCTTCAGTAATATCATTAGCACTTGCGATATGTACCTTTGGGATTATAAGAATGTGCATAGGTGCGATAGGAGCTATGTCCTTGAACGCATAGACATATTCATCCTCATATACCTTTGTGCTCGGAATATCTCCGTCGATGATCTTGCAGAATAAGCAATCCATAATTATTACTCCTTTACTATTTTCCCGTAAGTATATCAGAATCTTCCGGGTGATATTTTACTTTATAAATCCGGCTGTAATATCTTTAAATGCTGCAATAGCTTCAGCAGCCTTATCAGTGCTGCCCATACCAGCCATAGCGCTGTCAGGACGTCCGCCGCCCTTACCGCCTGTCATTGCAGCTGCCTGCTGTACCAGCTTCCCGGCATGAGCGCCTCTCTTTACAGCACCGGATGTACATACACAGTAGAATGTTCCCTTCTCACCGTTGATGCAGGCGAAGAGAGCAATCACATCTTCATCTCTGTCCTTTACGCTGTCGCCCATTTTTCTGAGTGAATCCGGTGTTGCTCCTGTGACCTCTGCTGCAACTACCTTCACCCCGTTTACGTCAGAGGCATTGTCAAATATAGCTGCTGCCTTCGCATTTGCCATTTGCTGATTCATTGACTCAAGTGCCTTTTCCTTATCCTTGAGCTCAGCTGTTACTGCCGCACATTTCTCAGGAAGTTCATTTACATTCGCCAGCTTTAATGCCTTTGCCGCACGGTTGATGGTGTCTTTGAAGCCGTTGAGCAATTCAAGTACTCCTGTTCCGGTTACAGCCTCTATTCTGCGGACTCCGGCTGCCACAGAGCTTTCAGAAACGATCTTGAAAAGTCCGATATGCGATGCGTTGGAAACATGAGTACCGCCGCAGAATTCTACAGAATCACCGGCTGTGACTACTCTTACAGTGTCACCGTACTTTTCACCGAACAGAGCCATAGCACCCAGCTTTTTTGCCTCTTCGATAGGCATTTCCTGCATTGTGACAGGAACTGCTGCCATGATGTATGAATTAACGATATTCTCGACATCGGCGATCTCCTGCTCAGTCATAGCTGAGAAGTGATTGAAGTCAAATCTGCAAGCCTTCTCATTTACGAGTTGACCAGCCTGATGTACGTGATCACCAAGTACCTGACGAAGAGCATACTGGAGCAGATGTGCAGAAGTATGATTGCGCATGATAGAATTTCTTCTTGTAGTATCTATAGCGGCTGTTACCTTATCGCCCTTGGAAAGAGTTCCCTCTGTTACAGATGCAATGTGGAGGAAATGTCCTTCGTTCTTAATTGTATCAGCTACTGCTACAGTGCAGGTACCGGTAGTGATAATACCTGTATCTCCTACCTGACCGCCACTCTCAGCATAGAAAGGTGTCCTGTCGAGAAGTACTACAACGTCTTCGCCTTCATTTGCAGACTCGATCTCTGAGCCTTCCTTGTATATTGCAAGAACTGAAGCCTCTGCTGAAGTATCTGTATAGCCTGTGAATACTGTTTTAGGAGCCTCGATGCGTATGCTGTTGTCAGCCCATGACGAACCAGCCTTCGCAAGGTGATCTGCCTTTGCTCTTGCTCTCTGTTCAAGTGCAAGCTCCTTGAATCGCTCGGAATCAACAGTAATTCCCTTTTCCTCGCAAATCTCAATAGTAAGGTCGATGGGGAATCCGTATGTGTCTGAGAGCTGGAAAGCATGGTCACCGGAGAGAACTGTCTTGCCTGACTCGGCAAGTTCAGCAATAAAGCCGTTGAGCAGCTCTGTACCCTTATCAACATTACGTGCGAATGCTTCCTCTTCTACGCCGATGATCTTCTTGATATACTCACGCTTCTCAGCAAGCTCAGGATATGCTCCTGCATTTTCGTTGATAACAGTGTCACACACCTCACAGAGGAAGGGTCGCTTGATGCCGAGAAGTCTGCCGTGACGTGCTGCCCTTCTCAGGAGTCTGCGGAGAACATATCCCCTGCCCTCGTTTGAAGGCATAATGCCGTCACCTACCATGAATGTGGTGCTTCTGATGTGATCAGTAATTACACGGAGAGATACATCAGTCTTTGCATCCTTCTTGTACTCAACTCCGGCGATAGAGGAAATGTGCTTCATGATGTTCTGC
>DNLQ01000248.1 GCA_003488415.1 Ruminococcus sp.
GGCGATTACATCATAACGCTTCGCTGATATGATATAATTGAGCAAAGGGCACCTCAAAAACCCCTTTTGAGAAAAATCAGCTATACACAGCATATGCTGCACCTGTCTGATCATTCTTTGACCGGATGGTTTTTAGAGATGCCCTGAAGAATAAATTTCGGAAAGCAGGGAGAGTATGTCAGTAGAAAACGGTGAGTGGATAATGCACGGACTTGCCTGGGACGATCCACGCAGGATAAGCAGTCCCGAGGAGCTTGTAAAACGGATCAACGAGATCGGATTTCTGCCGCTTTTCGGCAATGGTGTGAAGGGATTCTCCGTTGAAGAACTCGTTTCGCCGGATCACTGGTGGACAGGCGACAGGGAGCATGATCCGTGGGAGTGGCGTGAGATCATCGCAGCAGGTCATAAGGCAGCATACGGAAAGTTCTTTGATAAGAAGGCAGGCTTTATCAGCCTTGAATGGCTCCCCTGCTTCGCCAACTACAGACGTGACGGCTACGACTTCGACTCCGCATGGGAGGACAGCAGAGTCAGCCGCCGTGAAAAGCTGATAATGGACTGCGTGACCGGCACCGACAGTAACGGAGATATCATCTGGACGGATAAGCAGATCCTTTCAACAGAGCTGAAAAAGCTCGCCGGCTTCGGCAAGGACGGCGAGAAGAACTTTCCGGGTATCACGACTGATCTGATGATGAAAACCTACCTTGTCACTGCCGACTTCCGCCGGCGCACAAACAAAAAAGGCGCAGAGTACGGTATGGCTGTATCGGTACTTCTGCCGCCTGAAAGTGTGTGGGGATATGAGCGTGTTACATCTGCATACGCTGAATCTCCATACGTATCATGGAAGCGTATCACCGACAGGGTAAGGGAGCTTTATCCCAGGGCTGACGATGCAGATATTATCCGGCTTATAGGTAAACAGCCCGGATTGTCCTGACAGAAAGGAGCAAGCTATGAAAAGGGAATTATCCGTGATAGTATCTGCACTCATCTGCGGTGCGGCGGTTATCCAGTCAGGCGTAAATGCCGCAGATACTCCTTGCAGATTCACCTCCTCCTTCATACAGAACTGGTACTGCCGTGACTGGACTTACCGGCGCTGGGAACAGGAATTTGCCGCTGCGGGATCAGCAGGCTTCGACTCGCTGATACTCCAGTCCTCCTACGATATAGTGCGGGGCGAATGTGCAGGCGATAAAAAGGATGTATCCGCATACCCTTCAGCATCGGGCTTTTGTATGTTCCCGTCAGTACATGATGCGGCATACCATTCCTCACAGAATAACGGCGATGCTCTGGAACTGGCTCTGCAAGCGGCAAAGGCGGCTGATATGCAGCTCTGGATCGGTACGGTCAATGATGATATGTGGTGGAAATACGGCTGGGGAGCTCCGGACAGCTATTTTGAGGACTGGTGTGAGGATAATGCAGAGCTGTGCAGCGGACTTATCACGGAAATATGGGAGCGCTACGGTGAGGACTACGGCAATCAGATAGCGGGCTGGTATTACACCAATGAGATATGGAACATAGACGCTGCCTGCGACGGCTCCGACAACGGCGAATATGCCCGGATAATAGGGAAAAACATCAATGCGGCAATTGAGGCGGTAAACAAAAGCTGCCCTGAAAAGCCTCTTCTTATCAGTCCCTTCTATAATACCGATATCTCGTCTTCTCAGCAGTTCGGCAGCTTTATCAGCGATGTCATAGCTGCCGCCGGTTTCCGTGCAGCAGACATCTTCGCTCCTCAGGACGGCGGCGGACGGGAGTACCCTCCGGACGTTATCCGTGAGTGGGCAGAGGCACAGAAAAAAGCGGTAGACGGACGTATGCACTTCTGGCTGAACAACGAGTGCTTCGGCAAGGAGATGACTGCGCTCTCTGTTGAGCAGCTTCGTGAGAATTACTGTGCTGCCGCCGACCTTGCCGAGAACAACATCATCTTTTCCTGGAACCATTACTACGCCTCTGACAGCAGCCTGAACAGTCAGTTTGCGGAGTTCTCTGCTGAAACGCTCAAGGGTGACGTGAACCTGGACGGGAAGCTCAGTATCGCCGACCTCGTACTCTTTCACAAATGGCTTCTGGGTGTTCCTGATATCCGGCTCAGGGACCGGAATGCTGCGGACTTATGCGCCGACCGCAGACTCGATGCGTTCGACCTGTGCCTTATGAGAAGAACAATTATAGAAAGCCCGGATCATCCTGTTTTTTAGCAGGACGCTTTTCTGTCTGAGCAGCAGTATAGGGATCAGTCATTATTGAGTTCACTGATAAATCTTCTTATCTCCTCAGCGATAAGATCAGGTTCATAAATATGAACATAGTGACCGCAGTCCATGTCAATATATTCCTGCTTGTTATCGGTATAGCTCCGATAAAGCTGCAAATATTTATCGGGATCATCCGGGAACTGGACTTTTGCCATCTGTTTTGATATGAAGAACAGCATCGGAACATCGGGTGCGCCGTTATCGGAAATAATCTGCATATTCTTCTTGCAGCATTCGGCTTCGTGTACCATAGTCTTTGAACCCCTGCGTGAATATATCAAGGCTTTATATATCTCGTTTTCTTCTTCGGTGAGATAAGAAGTGCCTGCGCACCAGCCAAAATCCTTGACATCAGTCAAACGGATCATTCCCGAATTAACGATAAATCTCATTGCCTTATCAGCGAATATGGAATCGCCGCTTTCCTCATGATAACCCGGAACAGCAATATCCAGTGCCGTGATGCCTTCAACCTCGTCCGGATAAGTCTGCGCCCAGTACATCGCTTCTATTCCGGATGCTGAATGCGGACAGAGGATGTAGGGGGCTTCTATCCCTGCATTCCTGAGAGCTTCACGGGTTTGTCTCAGCATCGTGTCAACATCACGGGGCATATCTGTTTCATCACTGAACCCATAGCCGAACTTCTCCACAACAGCGATGCGGTATTCATCGCTCAGCTTATCATAAAGCGGCTTGAAATCCAGTATCGGTGAGGGTGTGCCATAGCCCGACATAAAGACTATCGTATGCTCACCGCTTCCCTCAGTATATACACACATTTTACCGCCGTCCACCTCTGTCATTTCTCCGATAGGCTGAGAAATAAGCGGTTTTTCCTTACTGAGCATGACTCTGTGCCGGATAAACACGCCGAGTAAAAACAGGATCAACAGACAGATGATGATAAGGATCACTCTGAAGGTGATCTTTATTGCTTTCTTCATAGGTACTGTTCTCCTTTTATTTATCCGAGAAGGCATCGCCGCTGCGGCGTGGTACGATAAACTCCACTGCACGGGGGATGCTTCGTATAACATTTATCTGTGAGTCGCCTCCGTACTCTCCGTCCCTGGTCCAGGTCACGGGATCGTCACTGAGAGAGGTGAAGGTTATGCGGTCGGTGCGGAAGAACTTTATGTATTCCCTGTCGAGTTCCACCCCGATATTGAGCAGGGAGTGAAGTATCTGCTGGAGCTGCATTATGTTGACAGGCTTCTTTATCAGCGTAACCTCGAATACACCGTCATCGAGAAGGAAGTCGTTAAGGGAGAGCAGACCGGCAACCGAGGAGGAATTTGTCACCATACCGAAGATATAGTCACCTTCAACGCTGTTGCTGCCCCACTCCACACGCATACGCTTTGAGCGGAGGCTTGTAAGCTGCATAAGTCCGCTTACGATGTAGGCGGCGTGACCGAAGATGTTCTTTACCTGCTGGGGAGTCTCGTAGGTCACGTTGGTAAATGCTCCGAAAGCGGCTATATAAGAGAAGAAAGAGTCATTGAGTCCGCCGATGTCGCAGGCTCTGGGACTGCCCTCGACTATCCACCTTGCAGCATCCATAGGACTGGAAGGTATTCCGAGACTTCTTGCAAAATCATTGGTAGAGCCTGCGGGGATGTAGCCTATGGGTATATGCACTGAGGCTGACATTATTCCCTGGAGACACTGGCTGAGAGTACCGTCACCTCCGGCACATACAAGCTCGTCAAAGCCGTTTTCACAGGCATACCGTGCCATAACGGAAGCGTCGTCGCTGTCCTGAGTGACTCTGACAGTGACTTCATATCCGGATTTATTGAACAGATTGATGATCTCGCCCAGACTGTCACCGATAACAGCCTTTCCTGCAACGAGGTTCACAAGAAAATACATTTTCTTCATAGCTTTCTCCTGCCTGCTGTATTTATTGCCCGATGTTCCGGGCAGTATATCCGCATAAACATTATATCACTGAACCCCGGATATGTCAAATACCGGAAGTGCAGGTTTCTGCCGTACCGGTGCAGGCTTCTTTCCCCGGGGGCATCCCTGTCTGCTTACCTGTCTGACGGGATACGATATACTGAAAAAGCCTCCGGAGGTGCTCTCCGGAGGCTTTTCTTCAAGCTGATACTGACAGCTTCTGTATACGATTATTCAACAGGAACGATCCAGCCGAACTTGTCCTCGATCTTGCCCCACTGGATACCTGTCATGGTATCATACAGCATCTGGGA
>DNLQ01000084.1 GCA_003488415.1 Ruminococcus sp.
TCTTCGGACGTGCGGAGATGTTTGCGAGCAAGAACGGGATAGCTGCTTCAGCCTGCGATGCCATAGGAATGGGCATAGGCTTCACCCTTGCACTGTTTACTATGGGATCGGTACGTGAGATTATCGGCGCAGGACAGTGGATGGGACTGGATATTCCTGTTATACACAATAACCCCATGCTGCTGTTCATCATGCCTGCCGGCGGATTCTTCACACTGGGTATGATAATCGCAGTTGTGAACAAGCTGGCGAACAGAAAGCCGCCGGCAGAGGTAAGCTGCGGCGGAGAAGGCTGTGAGGGCTGTCCCATGGCTGAAAGCTGCGGAAAGGAGGAGAAGGCAGAATGAAAAGCATGATGATAATACTACTTTCGGCTATGCTCACTGACAACTTTGTACTGTCGAAGTTCATGGGCATCTGTCCTTTCCTCGGGGTTTCCAAGAAACTGGACAGTGCATCCGGAATGGGCATTGCCGTAACATTCGTAATGATATGCGCTACGGCAGTTACCTATCCGATACATCACGGAATACTCGTTCCTCACGGACTTGAGTACTTTGATACGGTGGTGTTCATACTGGTCATCGCACTGTTTGTACAGCTTGTGGAGACTGCTCTGAAAAAGACGATCCCGTCACTGTACAAGTCACTGGGAGTCTACCTGCCTCTTATCACCACCAACTGTGCAGTCCTTGGCGTTACCGTGCTGAATATCGACAACAGCTACAGCTTTGTGCAGTCCCTGGTGAATGCACTGGGAGCAGGACTGGGCTTCATGCTGGCGCTGGTGATCTTCTCCGGAGTAAGGAAGAAGCTGGAGTACGCAGATATACCTGAGACATTCAAGGGAGTGCCTGCAACTCTGATCGCAGCATCTATCGTGTCCGTGAGCTTCATGGGATTCTCCGGACTGTTCAGCTAAGGAGGTGCGGCAATGACTTATTTAGTACCTGTACTGATACTTGGCGTATGCGGACTTCTTGCAGCAGTACTTCTTACCGCTGCGGCAAAGGTGTTCTATGTCGAGGTAGATGAAAGAGTTGAGAAGATAGGAGAGGCTCTTCCGCAGGCGAATTGCGGAGCGTGCGGATACGCAGGCTGTGCCGATTACGCTGATGCCATAGTAAACGGCGGAGCTCCCACCAATCTCTGCCGTCCCGGAGGAGCTGACGCTGCGGGAAAGATAGCGGAGATCCTTGGAACTGCCGCAGCGGAGGTCATACCGATGACAGCAGTAGTACACTGTAACGGTAACTGTGATGCCACAAATACGGCATTTGAGTTTGACGGAGTGCAGTCCTGTAAAGCAGTAAAGCGTTTCTACGGCGGAAACGGTCTCTGCAAGTACGGATGTATCGGACTTGGCGACTGTGCGGCGGTATGTGAGCACGATGCGATCGTGATAAAGAACGGCGTAGCATTGGTGATCCCGGCGAACTGCGGAGCTTGCGGTCAGTGTGCGGAAGCCTGTCCGAACCACCTGATCTCCATAAAACCGAAGTCAGCATCAGTTGACGTGCTTTGCTCGTCGGCAGCAAACGGCAAGCAGACCAAGCTGAGCTGCAAGAACGGATGTATCGGATGTAAGATATGCGAGAAGAAGTGTCCTGCCGGAGCGATAACTGTTGCCGACAATCATGCCTCTATAGACTACGATAAGTGTACCGGATGCGGAGTCTGTGCAGATGCCTGTCCCATAAAGGCGATACACAAGACTTGAAATTTAAACCAAGCCCTGTTTGATTTAGTGTCAGACAGGGCATTTTTAATGACAAAACTGTCAAAATTAATTTTTCAGTCATATAAAAGTCACAAACTATTGACAATCTGTGAAGAAGGGTGTATAATATAGACGTAGAGATATGCCCTTATCAGGCCGAGGCGCAAGCGGAAGATATGAAAGTGTATCTGTGCAAAAAACTCTTTAAGGGGGAATCGTCTGAAATAACGATATTTTACTATCCTGAACGGGGATACGTATGATATACCGTTCACACAACTGAATATTGTTTTTCTGACCTTTTCCTCAAAAATATTTTATAAAGGAGGAAATTGGCATGAAGTTTAGCTTGAAGAAACGAATTGCATCGTTTCTGACAGCGTCGGCAATGACAGTCACAAGTATGTCGCTCAGTCCGTTCATCGGCGTAGGCGAAGCCAAGGCGGCTGGATTTGACCTTGCCAGCAGCGACTTGCAGATAAATGAGTATGGTGCTACAATACCTGTAAATGAACTGTATGCAAAGGTTAATTTCAAGCAGCAGACAAGCAAAATACAGAACGGCGAAACAGTGAACACAGTGAAACCAGTTGACGTTACATTGCCTGACAACACTTACTACCTTCTTGTTCATGCGGCGGGAGATGAATGGGATTCTAGTAATCCTGGTAGTACTAAAGCAGTAGAGTACTACCAACTCCTTGAGCTTGAAGCAACAGAAGGCGACACATGGACTTCTCCTAAGTTTGATCTCTATCAGACGCAAATGGGAGAATTTCCACCAAACATCACTTCAGTCGAAGGAAAATTCATCACGAATCCTGATCCAAGTACTGAACTGGATGTTGAAGATGCTAAGACACTTAGCGAAAAAGACGGTATAGGCTGTATGAAACTTACCGGCGGCGATTCGATAAGTTCAAAGACAGAGGGTGGCTATAAAAACCCATTTGGTAACTCTTGGGAAGATAACCATAATAACACTATCGAATTCGACGCTACA
>DNLQ01000120.1 GCA_003488415.1 Ruminococcus sp.
AGGGTTAGTGTTGTCTGATCGCCGGGGGTTGCTGTCCGGGGCGGTTCGGTTTGCCGACGGAGGTTGCTGCCGGACAGTGTGCTTTGCTGCCGGTGCAGTCCGGGCTTTGACATACCGTGACCGGAAACAATAAAACATTTACCTGTCACTATCTTACACTACGGAGGAAAACATGATTCTTATAGACTGCCACACACATACACAATATTCAATGGACTCAGAAGCTGACATCATCGCCTGTGCGGAGAGAGCCGCAGAGCTCGGACTTTCCGCCTGGGCAATAACCGACCACTGCGAATGCGACGCATGGTATACCGAGGATCACTATACTCCGGAGCAGAAGAAGTACCTTGATTACTACGACTACCGCAGGGACTTCCTTGCGTCAGCAGAAGCTGTCACCGCTCTGAAGGAGAAGTACGCCGGAAGACTGAACATCCTGTGCGGAGTCGAAATGGGACAGCCCGAGAGCGATCCTGCCGTGGCGGAGATCATCACTGCCGACAAGCGTCTTGACTTCATCATAGGCTCTGCTCACCGTATACGCAAGGAAATGGATTTCTACTGTATAGATTATGACAAAATGGACATGGACGGTATATACGACCTTCTGGAGCGCTATTTCCTGGAGGTGAATGAAATGTGCCGGATAAACTGCTTTGACGTGCTGGGACACCTTACCTACAGCCTGCGGTATATGAAGCAGAGACACGGCATAGAGGCGGATATAAGCCGCTTTGACGACATCATCGCCGACACCTTCCGCATACTCGCCCAGAACGGAAAGGGTATAGAGATCAACACCTCCGGACTGCGCCAGGGCTTCGGGGACACCTTCCCGGGACTGAAATATGTAAAGCTGTTCCGTGAAAAGGGCGGAGAGATCCTCTCCATAGGCTCTGACGCCCACACGGTGGAGGACATAGGAAAGAACGTCCGGGAGGCTGAGGAGATCGCCCTTGAAGCCGGTTTCACAAGACTGTGCTATTTCCGGGAGCGCAAGCCCGTATTCATAAATATCAAATAGTGCCGGGAGCTCCCGGTGTATAACAAGGAAAGGATCTGATAGTATGACAGATAAGAAACACGCTATAATCAGTATTCTCCAGCAGAATGCACGGATATCCGATGCTGCGCTGGGAGCAGTGCTGGGAATGTCAGCCGAGGAGGCTGCTGCTGAGATAAGAAAGCTGGAGGACGCAGGCGTTATCAAGGGCTACAGCGTTATCCTGGACGACGAGATATACGACAAGTCACTGGTTTACGCTACCATTGAGCTCAAGGTAACTCCCCAGAGAGACTGCGGCTTTGATGACATTGCAAAGACCATAATGATGTATGACGAGGTGGAGAGCGTGACACTGATGTCAGGCTCCTATGACCTTGCTGTTGAGGTGAAGGGTACTAACCTCAAGGATATCGCTCTGTTCGTGTCAGAGAGACTTTCCACCATCGACGGAGTGCTTTCCACCGCTACACATTTCATTCTCAAGAAGTACAAGGAGAAAGGTATCTTCATCGACAAGGAAGAACCGGACGAAAGGGGACTTTGTTGATGGATTACAGCAGGATCCTGTCAAAGAAGGTACAGGATATAAAGCCCTCCGGGATACGAAAATTCTTCGATATCGCCGGAACTATGGAGGGCGTTATCAGCCTGGGAGTAGGCGAGCCGGATTTCTCGACTCCCTGGGTGATAAGAAAGGCTGCCATAAATGTGCTGGAGCGCAGACATATAGTGTACGGCCCCAACAAGGGAGTTGCACCTCTGCGAAAGGCTATCTCGGCACGCATAGAGAAGAAGCACGGAGTGGAGTATGATCCCGATTCCGAGATCATCGTGACTGTGGGCGGCTCTGAGGCTATTGATCTGACTCTCCGGGGACTTATTGATCCCGGCGACGAGGTGCTGGTAGTAGAGCCGTGCTTTGTGTGCTATGCTCCGCTTGTGGAGCTTGCAGGGGGAGTGCCTGTATCCGTACCCACAAAGATAGAGAACAACTTCAAGCTCACCGCAGACGATCTGGAGGGCAGGATCACAGAGCGCACAAAGCTGCTGATACTTCCCTACCCGAACAATCCCACCGGAGCTATAATGACACGGGAGGATCTGGAGCCTGTTGCCGATCTTCTCCGCAGTACCGATATAATGGTGCTTACAGATGAGATATACTCCGAGCTTACCTACGGCAGAAAGCATTTCTCCATAATCGAGCTGGACGGTATGGCAGAGCGTACCATCTACGTCAACGGCTTCTCCAAGGCTTATGCCATGACCGGCTGGAGACTGGGATATGTGGCAGGCCCTGAGCCTGTGATAACACAGATAGCAAAGATACATCAGTACGGCATCATGTGCAGTCCCTACATAAGCCAGAATGCCGCAGTTGAGGCTCTCAACACCTGCGATTCCGAGATAATAAAAATGGCTGACGAGTACAATGCAAGGCGCAGATACCTTGTATCCGAGTTCAACCGCCTGGGACTTACCTGCTTCAATCCAGAGGGCGCATTCTATGTGTTCCCCTGTATCCGCAGCACCGGACTTTCCAGTGAGGAATTCTGCGAAAGACTGCTCTACGAGGAAAAGGTAGCGGCAGTTCCGGGAAGTGCATTCGGAGGATCAGGCGAGGGCTATATCCGTATCTCCTACGCCTACTCCCTGAAGCATCTTATGGAGGCAATAAGCCGCATAGAGAGATTCCTTGGAAAGCTGGAGGCTGAAAAGAATGGCTGATACCATTACAGTTAAGACCGCTGCAAAGATAAATCTTGCCCTGGACGTTACGGGAGTGCTGGAAAACGGCTATCACGCTATAGAGAGCGTGTTCCAGACCGTAGGTATATACGATGCGGTCACAGTGGAGCTTGACGGCAGCGCAGAAACCTGTATAACCGTGTCATGCGATGTGCCGGAGGAGTTCGCCTCTGCCGATCCTATCCCCTGCGATCAGCGCAATATAGCCTGCAAAGCCGCAGTTCTCTTCATGGAGGACTTCGGTATCTCCGGAGAGTGCCGCATACACATAGAGAAGCATATCCCTTCACAGGCAGGTATGGGCGGCGGAAGCACGGACGCTGCTGCGGTGATGTACTGCCTTATGAAGCTCACCGGAAGGGAGCTGTCCGAGGGGTATATACAGGCTCTTGGCGGAAGGCTCGGAGCGGACGTCCCCTACTTCTTTACCGGCGGTACTGCTTATGTCAGCGGCATAGGGGAGAAGACAGTTCCTGCCGGAGACTGGTCGGGCAGGCTGCTTGTCATGGCAAAGGGGACTGAGGGAGTCTCCACCGGAGAAGCATACCGCAGTATCGACTCTCTTGTATCGCCCTTTCATCCGGACGTTGCCGGACTGGTGAAGTCTCTGGACACTGAGCCTGAGACAGCGTGGAGGTACTTCGGCAATCTATTTGAGCAGGCAGTACAGCTTGAGGAAGTGGACAGGCTGAAGTCCGCAATGCTGAACAAGGGCGCACTGAAAGCCAACATGACCGGGAGCGGCTCGGCGGTATTCGGAGTCTTTGAGACCGAGGAAGAAGCAAGGGGGTGTGCAGAGAAGCTGCGTTCATGGGGCTTCTGGGCAGAGACCTGCAAGACAGTGGACAGGGCGTTTATAGTAAACTGAT
>DNLQ01000031.1 GCA_003488415.1 Ruminococcus sp.
TTGCCGCCGGTGGTATTGTGCCGGGACGGTGTGGATTGGTCACCAGTGGTACTGCTGTTATGGCGTTCGGCATAGCTGCCGGCGGAGATCCGGGTGCAGTACCGGCTCGCTCTCTGCATACCGGAATTATGTGAAAGGAGAACGGCGTACTGCCGTCCGCTTATGAAAAAGCTATATATCAAGCTGATACAGCCGAAAATGCTCCGCCGTCCGATGGATACCGGAATAAAGCTGCACATGGCACCTCCCCTGGGACTGCTGACTGTGGTGAATATGGTCAGGGACGAGCATCATGTGGTGCTGGAGAACGAGAATATCCAGAGGATCAGCTTTGACGATACGCCTGATATCGTGGGCATCTCCGTTACCGTGGACACCCTTCCCAGAGCGATGAAGATAGCTCAGCGGTTCCGTAAAAAGGGGTGTATAGTAGTCGCCGGAGGCATCCATGTGACTACTGCCCACGAAACGATACCGGCAGATGCCTTTGATGTGCTCTGTATCGGTTCTGCGGAGGGTACATGGCGGCAGATAATAAATGACTTCCTTGAGAACAGGCTAAAGCCGGTATACCGCTGTCAGAAGCCGCTTAAAGGAAGCGAGATAGTCTCGCCTGCCTACGACTTCCTGAAAAAGGGCGAGTACCTCTACTGCAACGTGGTGCATACCAGCCGGGGCTGTCCGTTCCGCTGTGATTTCTGCTACAACAGCGCAAAGGCACATCACTACGTGAACCGTGAGATAAAGGATGTGCTTGCAGACATCAGAGCTGTAAAGTCAAGGCACATCATGTTCATTGACGATAACTTCGCCGGAAATCCCAAATGGACAAAGCAGTTCCTGCGTGTGATAATGCCTATGGGACTCAAATGGAGCGCCGCTGTATCAATAAATGCAGCCTATGACGAGGAGCTTCTTGACCTGATGAAGAGGTCGGGCTGTCAGAGCCTGTTTATCGGCTTTGAAAGCGTCAATCCGGATTCTGTCAGCGGAGTACACAAGGTGCAGAACCACACCCACGAATACGAAAGGGCAGTCAAAGCGATCCACGCAAAGGGCATTATGATAAATGCCAGCTTTGTGTTCGGGCTTGACGGGGATACTCCCGGGACTTTCCGCACCACCCTGGACTGGATAGTCAGGAACAAGATAGAGACAGTCACCTCACACATCCTCACCCCCTATCCCGGAACTGCACTGTATGACAGGATGAAGGCTGAGGGAAGGATACTGACGGATGATCTGTCACTATACAATACTGCCCATGTGGTATACCAGCCCAGAGGCATGACAAAGAAGGAGCTGTACCGGGGATATTTGCAGATATACAAGGATGTGTACAGCTTCAGGAACATCATCCGGCGCTGTCCGGAGGCAAAGGACATCAGGGCTGCGTACTTCCTGTTCAATTTCGTGTACAGGAAGTACGGAAGGATAACAGACAGGATATGCCGCATGATAACTTATGAAAAATTAGGTCTGATAGCTGAAAGATTATCCGGATGTATCTGAGACAGAAGTCCGGAAGAAGTATCGTTTGTTCACCGGAGGTGCTTTGTATGAATGTAAAGGAAAACCTGCTGAGGATGCTTGCAGAGTCAGGCGAGAACTTTATCTCGGGTTCTGTTGCTGCCGATGCACTTGGTGTCAGCCGGAACGCTGTATGGAAGGCGGTAAAGGCACTGGAGGCAGAGGGTTATGAAATAGAGTCCGTAAAGGCAAAGGGATACCGCATAGCAGAGAGCTGCAACAGGCTGTCGGCGGAGCTTATCTCGGCAAAGCTCACTACAGTAAGGCTCGGCAGGAGCATCACAGTGCTTGAAGAGACTGACTCCACCAACAACTACGCCAAGAAGCTGGCTTCGGCAGGAGCTGTACACGGGACTGTAGTTGCAGCCGACCGCCAGACTGCCGGCAGGGGCAGGATAGGAAGAACATTCGTTTCGCCGCCCGGTACAGGTCTTTACATGAGTGTTATCATCCGTCCGGAATTCGGACTTGACTGCGCTCCCATGATAACCGCAGCCGCAGCCTGTGCAGTTGCCAAAGCTGTTGAGAAGCTCTGCGGAAAGGGCGTTCGTATCAAGTGGGTGAACGATATATATATGAACGGCAGGAAGATATGCGGCATACTCACTGAGGCTTCACTGGGACTGGAGATGAACTCCCTGGACTATGCGATCATCGGCATCGGAGTGAACGTGGGCGACGCAAGCAGCGTACTCGGCGAGGAGCTGAGCCGCATTGCCACCTCTGTCGAAGCAGAGACCGGAAAGCTGATAAACCGCAGTCTGCTGTGTGCTGAGATACTTGCGAGTCTGGAGATATATCTGAGCAAGGTGGAGTCCCGTGATTTCCTTGATGACTACCGCAGGCGTGAGCTGCTCACGGGGCACGAGATAACCGCAAACGTAGGCGGTACGGGCATATCCGGACGAGCTCTCGGAGTTGACGAAAATGCAAATCTTATAGTGAAGCTCCCGGACGGTACAGAGAGGCATCTGTCCTCCGGAGAAGCAAATCTGCTGAGACTTAAATAACGATACCCCCACTCAGGTGGGGGTATTGCTGTTTATCGGGGAACTGGGATTCTAAAGGGCGCTCCGCAAGGTGATATTGTTGCCGGAGGAAAATCCAATTGCGGGGTGCAGGGAGCCGCTCGCTCCCTGCCGGAGTCCAGAGGCGGCGCCTCTGGTGGGGTGTGGGGCAACGCCCTACATTTAGCCTTAAAGCGCCTCGCAAGGGGTGAATTTGAAAACAGTCCGGTGGACTGTTTTCAAAGAGAGGACGCCTTGTAAGAGAAGGCGTCCCCTTGTATGCCGTTTGGATCTGTCCGCCTCGCCGCTCAGCGGCAGCGATAAGGCCGCCCCTACAAAACATTTCATAACACAATAAATACGCAAAAAAGCCGGACAACTGTCCGGCTTTCCATTATTCAACAGATATTATGTAGTAGTAAACCGGCTGGCCGCCGTTCACAAGCATTACCTCGATCTTGTCGCTGAGCTTGGACTGAAGGAGCTGCTGCATCTGCTCGGCATTCTCCTCAGTAACGTCAGCGCCGTAAATCAGCGTAACGTAGCTGGTATCGCCCTTTGCAAGGCGCTTTGCCAGCTTAACTGTAGCCTTATTGATATCACGCTCGGTGAAGGACAGCTTTCCGTTGTCCAGAGCAAGGATCTCGCCCTCCTTGATCTGGTGTCCCTCGAACTCAGAGTCTCTTGCTGCGAAGGTGATAAGTCCGGTGGAGACCTTCTCGAAAGCCTTTGTCATATTGATGCGGTTCTCTGCAAGACTGAGCTCCTCATCGAAGGCAAGCATAGCGGAGATGCCCTGGGGGATAGTTCTTGTCTGGAGAACGCAAACGCTCCTGTCAGTGAGCTTCACAGCCTGCTCCGCCGCCATGATGATGTTC
>DNLQ01000143.1 GCA_003488415.1 Ruminococcus sp.
GTGCAGCAGTAGTCTTTACCGTGGTAGCTTTAGGTGCAGCAGTAGTCTTTACCGTAGTGACTTTAGGTGCAGCGGCAGTCTTGGAGGCAGTGGTGACAGGTGCAGGCTGAGTTTCCGTCTGTGTCGGTATCTCCGCCACTTCCCTCATCTCACTGATGGACATTGTTCCGCCCGTGGAAGTGTATGCGTAGTAATTCAGGACCATTGAAGCATCATTCGAGTCAATGAGTCCGTCGCCGTTCACGTCAGCTGCCGCCGTCTGAGACTTGCTCAGTCCGGACGGAACGCTTACGGACAGCTTTGAATAAGCCTCGGCAATAGCTGAGGCATCTGCGGAATCCACGATCCTATCTCCGTTGACATCTCCCTCAATGACATCATTACCGGCAGTATCTGATGCTGCCGATGTTGTCATCATCACCCTGTTAGCATCCGCTGACAGCGCAGCCGGAACGATCCCGGCAGCTATAGCTGCTGAAAGCAGGATTGCTGTAAAATTTTCGATCCTCATAAATTCTCCTTCTCGGTTAGTGATAAAATATCGTTGCTTTTACATGATCTTCTGCTCCCACAGGAGCGCCGGATCATCTGAAAAAAGAATTATATGTTATCCCTTTCCTTTATTTATCTCTCTCAGTTCAGCCCGTCACTGTACTCTCTGTCAAGAGTATATCGCTATTGTATCTTTATAAATAACAGGTATCACCTCTCTTTTTCATATACAGACAGGATCGCTGCACCATATAAATATGCCTGATCGTATACTTATTAATATGGCAATAAAATATCTATGACCTGCTTTTGTTTTTCGTATCTCCCCCGTCTCCGGCGGGAAAGAGGTACATTTTTATAACAAGTCACCATTGTATTTTTGATATTCAGCTGCCGGAAGAATAATTACATTACATAGTAACATTATACACTTTTGTGAAATAAAAATCAATAGTCTGGCATGTTTTTTACCGAAATAAAGGATAAATTACAGAAAAATCCTGCCAAAAGCACTCTTCTGGCAGGATCATATTTATTGCAGATGACAAAAACTTTTGGGATCCACTGTGACCTTATTGTCCGGAACTGCTGTTTGAATTTGCAGACCGGGACGCCGTACCCTCTGTACTTACTGCTGTACGCCCTATGGTCACATTGGATTTTGTTACAGCCCACACGTTACTGTACTTGGTGGTGAAAGTCACAGGAGCGCTGAATATCTCCTCCTGGCGGTTGGAGTCTATCAGGTTCACATCAGCCATGATGTCGTCGGCTGTAACGCTGTCTATCACGTCCTCCGGACCGATGACTGTGATCGGCAGCTTCTGTGTCAGCACGTTGTAGCTGTAGCTGGAATCAGGGCGATTGCTGACAGCGATACGGTTCTGATCCAGGACTATATCCTTTGAGGAAAGTCCCTCGGTATCGAGAGTCACTGTCACAGTATCCAGTTCAGATATGTTTGTGAAGCTGCTCGGCTCAAGCACCTTGCTGATAGAGAAGGTCTTTGAGAAGTCCAGAGTCAGCTCACTGAGATTCACACTTCCCACCTCAAGGGGATCGGGTATCTCGCTCTGACTGTTGTTGGAGGCAAGTGTTATAGAATCTGTACTCATGATGAAGCGGATGCAATCCTGATCGAATCCGCTCGGAACTCCGGCTATGACTACACTGAGTCCCACGGTCTTCTGTGACCGCACCGGCACGCTGATATTGAACTTGCCTGTACTGAGCTTGATAAGCGGCGTCTGTTCGATAACTCCGCCGTCTTTGTCCACAAGCTGCACCCTGTCACTCAGAGTGGAGAAGGAGGAGTCGAGCTTCATTTCCTTGTCACTGATCGCATACACCTTTGAAATGCTGTCAAGCTGTGCTGAAGGTCCGGTTATGGAGACAACGCCCGGATCACAGGTCAGCTCCTCCTGGTTGACTGCCTTTCCGCTGGTGGTAGTCATTTTGGGTATCTGCGGTTCTACCTGGAACTCTCTTGTATCGTACTTATCCATGACCACGGAGGCGTAAGGGGGAGTCACGGACTGAACCTCAAACTCGTAGCCGTCATTGCTCCTTACCTTGATGTCAAGTGACTTCGTTCCCGTGGAGTAGATGTTGCTGGCGTCGAGATAGGCTTCCAGGTTCTCGTTGTTGAGTCTGCCCACCATAGTACGGCTGCCAAGCAGTTCCACTGTTACCTCGTCAACGTCACATTCAAATACACGTATACCGTTTTCCTCAGCCGGAGTACCGGTGATGTCCCTGCTGACAGGTATATGTGCGATAGTCTTCTGAGCCGTGGGGTACTGGGTTATGGAGATCACAAACCACACGATTATGGCTATCAGCAGCGAAAGTGATGCCAGAGAGAAGTTATTTTTCAGGTTGCTGAGAAACTTCATTTCTTCTTCCTCCTTTCAAGCAGGGAGGAGATAAAGTTCTTTCCTGCTACCGGCAGAGGTTCGTTATCCTCATCGAATATCTCCCTGCACAGCAGAGTTTTCAGCTTATCGTGAGTGTAATCACGGGTGAGTACTCCGTTCATAGCAACAGAGATCTGTCCGGTCTCCTCAGATACAACTATAACTATTGAGTCCGAGTTCTCGCTCATGCCAATAGCGGCACGGTGGCGTGAACCCAGCTTCTTATTGATGATAGCATCGTTCTGGGGCTTGGGCAGGAAGCAGGCTGCGGCAAGTATCATACCGTCACGCATGATGACCGCACCGTCGTGCAGCGGAGTCTTCGGATAGAAGATATTGCCGAATACCTCCTTGCTGGGAGTGGCATTGAGGATAGTTCCGGTCTCGATCTGCTCACCCAGCCTCACCTGTCGTTCTACCACGATGAGTGCCCCTGTACAGCTTGCGGAGAGCTCCACGCAGGAGTCGCAGATAGCGTCGATAGCTTTGTCCCACTTGGATTTCAGCTCGTCGGTGTTCTGACCGATACCCAGGAACTTTACACCCAGCTTGGTCCGTCCGAACTTCTCCAGGGCACGGCGCAGCTCCGGCTGAAAGAGTATCAGCATGGCGATCAGACCGATGTCGAGAACGTGTTCGAGTATATAACTCATTATCTTCAGCTTGAAGAAAGTACTGAGCAGATAGCATCCTGCCAGCAGCAGGATTCCCTTTACGAGCTGACCTGCTCTTGTCTCTCTTATCAGCTTGATAAGTATGTAGACTATGTATGCAAGTATAAGTATATCCACTATATCCCTGAAGCTCATAGTGCTGAGGATACTTATGAATGAATACTTTATGTCATGGAATGACGGCATTTGTTCACCAGCCCTTCGTCGCAGCGGAATATTTCTTTCTGTCCGCCGTGGTGTATACATCGGGCAGCAGATGCCGCCCGATGTCCGGGATACTTTTGTTCTATTGAAGCAGTGCCATACTGCACGCTTCTGATGTGAGCCGGCATGAAAGTACAAGCCCACTTATATTATTGTACCACAAATTGAAATTATTTCAATAGTTTTCTGTTAATTTCCCGAAAATATCTCAGTTTTTTCTTACTGCGCCAGTTTAAGCACCTCCCGGGCAAGTCTTGCAGCATCCTCCTCACGGCTGAATACCGACGGAGAAAAACGGACAGTACCGCCTTTGGTCCCGAGAGTCTCGTGTGCAAGAGCTGCACAGTGGAGTCCTGCACGGAGACAGTACCCTCGTTCCGACAGCAGTGAAGCCGCACGCTCCGAAGGTATACCGGATATATTGAAGGAGACTATCGGGAGGTACTCCCCCTCCCGGCTGCGGTATACCCTTATCCGGCTGCTGCCGGATATGCCGGACAGGAATCTGCTGCACACTCTTTCCTCGTGCGAACGGATGTGCTCTGTACCCATGCTGCGGACATACTCAGTACCTGCCTTTACAGACATTATCCCCGGTATGCCGGATGTGCCGGGTTCAAGAGACTCCGGCAGCAGCTCGGGCTGATGAAGGCTGTCGGATGCACTTCCTGTACCGCCCTGCATAAGAGGACGAATGGGAAATGTCCCGTCAGAGAGAAGAACTCCGGTACCGGTGATACCGTAAAGTCCCTTGTGTCCGGAGGTACAGAGTATATTGATCCCGTCGCTCAGACTTACATCTGTTATGCCGCAAGCCTGAGCTCCGTCGGCTATGAAGCATACTCCACGGCTGCGGCAAAGCTCCCCTATCTCACGCCAGGGCAGCAGAAGTCCGGTAACATTTGACGCAAGGATGCAGACCACAGCCCTGGTATCGTTCCGCATAAGGCTGCGGAAGTTGTCAAGGGTACGGGCGGGATCATCATAGACTCTGGCTACAGAAAGACTTATCCTGCCGCTCTCTGCAAGGGCGAATGCCGGACGTGCGGCAGAATTATGCTCCATGCTGCTGATGATCAGATGCCCTCCCTGAGCCATAACACCCTGTATGGCAAGGTTAAGTGAATGGGTGCAGTTAAGGGTAAATACCGTGTTCTCCGGCTCTGCTCCGAAAAATCCGCCCACTGTCTCCCGGGCTGAGTACAGCGCTTCTGAAGCTGCCGCAGCCAGCCTGTGACCGCCTCTGCCGGCATTTCCGCCGTAGTTCTCAATTGCCGCAGCTACTGCACGCCTTACAGACAGCGGCTTCGGAAAGGTCGTGGCAGCGTTATCAAAGTTGACCGTCATGGACTGCGCCCCTTGTATAGGGTATCCTGTTGTAGTCAAGAAGACGGAATACATCGGCGCAGTCCGAACGTACAAGCACATCCCAGCCGCATCCGTGTTCTGTATCCTCTCTCCTTCTCAGCTCGCACCTGTACCCCCTTGCCCTGAGCATCCGCTGTGCCTTTACTGCATAAGTGTAAGAGGGGAAAGCTATCATGCAATTATCCATAGTTATCACCCCTGTTCGGAGTGCAGTACAGCATTTGCGGTACATATTATTATATGCAGAATATCAGAGAAGGGGTAATGATGTTGATATTGTATAGTTTTATCCACATCATTTGTGCAGTATGACCATTGACATGAAATATACTATATTATATAATATCATTAGAGGATTCAGTCAGGATGAAATAAAAAAAATGCGATCCAAGTGAAAATACACTATTGAGGTGATAATATGAATAAGTTTATACTGAGCGTTGCCAGTATTTTCGCAGTCATAGGCGGAACCACCGCTTTACTGATGCCGGGATCAATACCAACTGACAACACCGCATCTGTTGATGTTGATACATCCTCCGATGCTGTTCAGTTTGTTGATGATTCATCAGACAATAACAGTGAAACTGCTCCCGTTTTTGTTAAAGGATCAGAAAGAGAGCTGAAGGTCGCCGTACCGAGCAGCAGTGCTACTCAGGAAAACATCTACAGCATGATGCTGAACTCTGTTGATTACTATACAAAGGCTTCCGGCACAGTTATCATTGGTGACCATGATCTCTCAATCCCACTCTGCACAACATTCCAGACAGATCTTCTGACAAGAAACGTGTATGTCCATGAGCATCATTATGACTCCATTCAAGATCCCTACAATATAAACTCCGATACTCTTCTTTCTGAACATTGTGTTTATTCAGAAGAAAAATATCTGGAAAACAGAAAGTCCACTCTGATAAACAATATTGATAAGACGTATTCTGTAGGTATTGATGCTTCTCAAGAACCATCAGATGTGATAATACCAGATTCAGAACGCTTCAAACCAGGGAGCAATGGGATAAATTCAGCATATTACAGACCTGATCCGACAAATGTTCCCCTTGCAAGCCGAAGCCTTTTTCCACAAGGATTCACAATGGGAGCTCTCCACGATTTTGACCTCTGGCAGATAAATGATATTACTGAGCTTGACGGTCATGAATGCTTCTTCATAACAGGAAATCCCGATGAAAGCTACGCCAATAAAACCGGTATCAGCTATTATGAAATGTACGTTGATACAAGTACAGGTACTGTCATCAGGCTACAGGGCTTCAACGCAGACGGCACTTTGAACTGTTATGTATACACAGATGATCTCCGCTTTGACGATGAGGCGGAAGAACCTGCATCTGCTCCAGAAGAATGTCCGGAAGGATATAGTACAATAAGGTAATGTAAAATAAAGTCCGGAAGAATCAACTTCCGGACTTTTCATTTCTTTTTAAAAGGTGAGTATTCAAAGTTCATCCCTTCGGAAGTGCCTGAAAGTGTATATCCGCTCTCGGTTGCTGAGGCGCTGCAGGACGGCAGAGTTGTTTCATGGGCGTTTTCTGAGTCTGTTTGCAGTAGTATGGCGGATATCGGTATCGAGACTATTCCGGAGTATCGTGGAAAGGGACTTGGCTATGCTGCAGCCCGGCATCTTATACGCCGCATCATTGCAGAAAACAAGCGGCTTGTATGGGGATGCCATTATATGAACAGTGCCTCCGCTGCTCTTGCTTACAAGCTGGGATTTGTGAAGTATTCGGAGTATTGTATCTTATCAGCCTTGTACATAATTCACTCCAATATATCCGTATATAGCAAAAAAGCCT
>DNLQ01000115.1 GCA_003488415.1 Ruminococcus sp.
AACAGACTTTTCATAAGGTGCGGAACTGCAACTCCCACAAATGATACAGGTCCCGCAAAGGCTGTGACACAGGCTGACAGCAGACTTGAGAGAAGTATAAGTGCCGCACGGAACAGACGTATGTTCACTCCCAGTGTCCTGGCATGAGCTTCACCAAGCTGATATGCACTCAGTGGTTTTGACAGCATGAAGGCTGCGGCTGTTCCTGCGGCTACTATCACCGCAATTACTGCGATGTCATCACGGTCTGTACCGGAAAAGCTGCCCATAGCCCAGTTATGAAGATTCACGATATTTGCATCATCTGCAAAGTTGACTGCAAGCTCAGTTACCGCAGAGCATACGTACCCTATCATGACGCCGCTGACAACAAGCTGTGCGGTATTCCTCACTTTACCGGATATGAGGAGTATCGCCGCCATAGCTGCAAGTGAACCGGCAAAGGCTGCTCCTGCCATTTCCCAGGCGGTCAGAAGGACAGAGTTCCGCAGAGATACTATCATTGCGGCGGCTACAGTGAGCTTCGCCCCGGATGATATACCAAGTACATAAGGACCTGCAATGGGATTGTTGAAGTAACACTGAAGAAGAAATCCAGATACCGAAAGCGCTCCGCCGAGAAGCAGTGCGGCTGTACACCGTGGAAGCCTTATCTCTGTCACTATCCTGCCGGCTGCTGAGTCAGCATCTCTTCCGAGGACAGCGTCAAGAGCTTCCTGCACTGTTAAACTGCTGCTGCCCTTCAAAAGGCTGAGTATGAAAAACACTCCGGTCAACACCGCAAGAATGATGAATCCTGTCACATACCTGGCAGTTCTCTTTTTCTCCATACTCTCACCTCAGCTCAGCCTGTGCAGATAGGTCATACTGTTTTCATCCTCTTCACGTATCACACGGTTTATGTCTATCATCATATCCGCTGCTCCTGTTATCTGCTGGAACATATTCCGCTCAGTACAGTACACTCTGCCTTCCTTTACTGCTTTGAAATCCTCCAGCACTCCGCATCTTCCTGTAAGCTGTGAAACGCTGTCGGGAATGCCGTCAATGGAGCAGTTATAGATCAGTATGTCCGCATCTCTTGCAAGAGAATAGAAGGTCTCGGTCTGTATGTTCATGGTGGACAGATCTTCGTCCTCAACTCCAAGTTCCTCAGATGTGAATACGTATTCTCCGCCAGCCAGTTCTATCATCTTTGACACATAGTCTCCGGGCTTGCGTATCACTACACTCCCCGATGAACTGAGATAGAAGAAAGCCACTGTCTTCCTCTCACCGTCGGGGATATACTGTGACTTCACTGCTTCAAATGCCGCATTCTTCTCACTGAAAAAGGATTCTGCCTCTTCATATCTGCCTGACAGCAGCCCATACAGCTTTACCCATTCCATTCTTCCAAGCGGATGTGATTCGTAGCTTGAACGCTCCACCAATACGGGAACTCCAAGCTGTTCTATCTTCTCCCTGGTCTCGGGACTGTGGTATATCATGGTGTTCTCAATGGCAAGTCCGCAGTCCGACTCAACAAGAGCTTCATAGTCGGGTGTACTGTACTTGCCGATATATGTGATACTGCCGTCCTCAATAGCCTTTGCTGCCTCCGGTATGCTCCAGCTTCGTTCATCGGTAGAAGTCAGTGCTACTGAACCGAGTCCGCCTATGGCGCAAAATGGATCCATTGCCGAGGATGAAGCAAGGTATATATTTTCTACAGGCTGATGTATCACTGCGGTATACTTCCCCGTGTCCTGCTCCTGAACGCCCTCAGGAACAAGAAGATAGCTGTCACTGCCTATATCTATCACAGAGCAGCCGTCTTCAAGGTAACTTACCGAGAACTGATCGGCATACTCCAGCTCCATATGACCTGTCACAGCAGATCCGTCTGCCGGCTGTGAGGACTCTGACTTTCCTCCACATGAAGCCGTCGTTATGAGTATTACCGCACTCAGCAGTATTGCTGCTTTTTTCATTCTGCTGAACCGTTCTGAGTCAATGTGGAGGAGTCGAAACGAAGGATGTACTCTATCTCATAAGGTACGCTCATGGCTGTAGTATCAGCCGATACCGGCATCTTATAATCAAAACCGATGACCGGTATTTCAAATACCGAATGACCGTCAGTTATCTCCGGAAGATATTTCTCTCCGTCCACTAACATATAATCATACTTGTCACTGCTCCAGACGATCCTTGCGGACGCTTCACCGCCTGTGACGGTAACTGTTGCCGGAGACTCCACACTTGCCTTGCCGGAGCCGCCCTCCAGTGTCACTTCCACACTGTACTCACCGTCGGCAAGTCCCAGATCAGCGGCAGTCACGTACCTGCTCTCAGCAAAAGCCTCATCCGGCAGGGAGTCCGCACGGAATACTATATGCCTGTCGTACCACTCCTGCTTCTTTGCGCTGAGTGCCGCACACTCTATCTCCTTGTCGAGTGCCTCCACCGGTACTGTGAACACAGACTGTCCCTCGTCATTTACGGTATAGGAGATAAGGTCATTTCCGGCTTCTGCATCCTTGCCTGTTCCCATGAAAAGATAATCATAGGACTGGCTGTTTATTATAAGGTCGGCAGTCATGCCGTCGCCTGTAACATACAGTATGCAGTCCGCTATCTTGAACATGGACGAGCTTGAATCCACGTTTATGTGATACTCTCCTTCTTTGAGAGCTTCTGCACCTACGGCAGTCATGCCCTCATATCCGACCTCCAGCTGCGGAGCTGTTTCATGCTCCTTTGCAGGCTCGGTCTCA
>DNLQ01000196.1 GCA_003488415.1 Ruminococcus sp.
CCTCTCCAGTAAGCGCCTGTGCAGGAGAGCAGCTTGAATGCCTTGACTGCACCTGTTGACATAAGGTGAGGGCCTGCACAGAGGTCAGTGAAGTCGTCCTGCTTGTAGAAGGAGATAGGCTCGCCCTTGCCGGCGTGTTCCTCGCAAAGCTCCACCTTGTAGGGTTCTTCCATATCATTCAGCAGCTTCAGAGCCTCCTCCGGAGCAAGCTCAAACTGCTCCACAGGGATGTCCTCCTTGACGATCTTCTTCATCTCAGCCTCGATCTTCTCAAGCTCCTCGGAAGTGAAGGGCTTCTCCAGGTCGAAGTCATAGTAGAAGCCGTTTTCGATAGCGGGGCCTATAGCCAGCTTTGCGGAGGGATAGAGTCTCTTTACAGCCTGAGCCAGAATGTGTGAGCCTGTGTGCCAGAAGGTCTTCTTTCCGTCTATGCTGTCGAAGGTACATACCTCAAACTGACAGTCGCTGTCGATGACAGTGCGGAGATCCTTTACCTCTCCGTTGATCTTTACGCAGCAGGCTGCCTTGTAGAGTCCCATTCCTATGCCCTTGATAATCTCAGCCGCAGACTGTGCTGCTTCGATCTCACGGACGCTGTTGTCCGGTAATGTTAATTTTATCATATTTATTTCTCCTTTTCATTATTTACTGAATGATCCGTCATTCCCCCGAACCGGCGGTCTGACGGGATGTATCGCAGATATGACCTGGAACCCGCTGATCCCCGGGATAAAGCGGTCATTCCCCTACGCTGGTTATCTCGAACTGATCTCCGTAGAGTTCCACGGAGGCAGGCTTCATATAGCCGTCGCCGCTGTCAGCGGTGAAACAGACGACTATTTCGGTATCGTCACCGTCGGAGTCGATGTCCACGTAGACTCCGCTGACAGTGAGTATCTCTCCGAGGGTATCGGTATGTCCTTCGTAGACTCCGTCGTCCACCAGGAGCTGTGCGATCTTCTTTTTGCCGCCGTCCAGCTCAGCCAGCTTTCCGGCTATGGCAGAGAGGTTCTCCATTATGACGCTCTCGTCCTCCACATAGAAGCGTACCGTCTGTACCTCGTCCCATATCTTGTACGGGAGCTCGAAAGCCTCTTCCTTCTTGTTGTAAGTGATGTTGCTCAATTCTTCACCTCCCTGCGCCGGCAAGCAATAGATGATCAATAGAATCCGCCTTCATTGTCCTGAGTGACAGCTCCTGGAGCAATATATATCCGGAACTTTCCCGTTCCGGCAGGCATAACGCACTCAGGAACAAAAAACGCCCCTCAGACCTATAATTAGGCACAAGGGACGATGTATGACCGTGGTTCCACCCTGATTCACACGGAGCATTCTCCGTATCTCATTGGCTCTGTAACGGGAGCACCCGGCGTTTATTAAGCGCACTCCGAGGCGGTATGCTTTTCACCAGACCATGCAGCCTTGCACCGGACGGCTGCTCTCTGAAAAGGCGAAGCGGTTCAAGCCTTCCTCATCGACGATTTTAAATATCCATATATAAACTATATCACTCTTTTCATGATTTGTCAAGAGAAAAGATCGTTATGTTTCTGTCAGACCTTTATTATCCTGAGCAGGTATTGTGTATCTCATCCCCGGAGGCTGACAGACGGCACCTGCCTGCTGAGATATGATACATACGGCAGTTTCCGGACAGCAAAAAAAATCTCCCCCGGATATGCGAAGGAGACTCTTTTTTATATGAATTATTACATAATGAAGCGGATCAGTAGCGGCAGCTCTGCCGTAAGAGGTATTTCCGGCATCCTGAATGACCGGCGCATCAGGACGTGAGCAGATGTTCTGCTCCGGAAATGCCGCAGGATACAATGTTAAAAGCCATTTCATGTGTCATTGGACTCTACCTCCCGTATAAGCACTGACTGTATGCGGTAAAATTGCACTGTCGCCGCATCATTCAGTCCTTTGTATATATTATATCCGATTTCAAATCAATTGTCAACAGTATTTTGTATATTTTCACATAATAAGGATATCAGAGGTGAAAGTCAGCACAAATATCTGATACAGCCAAAGAGTATCAGTGAATTTTACGGCAAAAAAAAGCACCCTGCCTTCCGGAGCAGAGTGCGTGCCGCATGGACGCTTCAATGGCTGAACGTCCGGTCAGACGGCAAAATAACGGAGAGTTTAATGAAAGTATAGTAAGAAATAGAAAAAGGGTATTGGTATGACGTATTAGTGTATATAATAGTGAGTATAGTAGTCCGGTCATGCTCTGATGTATGCGGCGACGTATTCTGACCTGTCTGTAGGGAGAGTAGATTCATTGATGGATCATATAGTAAAAAGAAAGGCTCGGTCGTCAGATACCGGCGGTGTAATATCGGGGTCTGATACAGCTTCTTACACAGTGACGGGTGAACCATTAACCGATGGAGTGCCGGATAATGGGTGAAGTACACAGCCGGGTATGTATATTATAGCGGATCACCTATGATCGGTGCCCATGACAGGTCAGGAATCGACTGCTCCGCTTAGCAGAGCGGCTTGTCCCGGAGATCGGTTTCCCCGGTGACAAGTACATTCTACCGCATTTTATGCCCGGAGTCAAGGCATTTCTTGTCAATACCCTTGTTTTTCTTGTAAAGACGCTGCCGGATGCCGGGATTTGTCGGTATACAGCACATTCCGGCATGATGCCGGGGATCCCGGACAGACAAAAACGCCGCAGGAACATATCTGCGGCGTGATAATACTATTCTTCAAGCTCTTTGAGTGCGGCAGAGATGATCTCCTCCGGGAATCCCACAGCACCCAGCAGTCTTATGGCGTTGCTGGTGGTGCTTATGCCCGGGCGGATAGTGTAATCGAACACCACGTCGCCGTCTTTGAGAGTCTCGGTAAAGTAGTAGTTGTCGAATTCGCTGTCAAGTGCATAGGCAAGCTCAATGTCGTGAGTGGCAGCGATAAGGATACAGTTTCTGCTGCCGAAGTAGCGCAGTACAGCTTTGGAAGCCGCTATGCGTTCACGGGTATTGGTCCCCCGGAGTATCTCATCTATTGCCAGGAACATCATCCTGCTGCCGGAGCAGAGGTCTGCCATGCGTTTGATGTAGCGTATCTCACGGATATAGTAGCTCTCGCCGGAGAGTATATCGTCCCTTACCGCCATTGAGGTAGCCACTCCGCATTCGGGAACGGAGGCTGATGCGGCAGTACAGGTATTGAGAGTGTGTGCCAGTATGATATTTATGGCAGCCGCCTTTATGAAGGTGGATTTTCCGGAGGCATTTGAGCCTGTGAGGATAATATTCTTCCGGAAGTCAAGGTCGTTCGGGACTGCTCCGGGAATAGCCGGGTGAACAAGCCCGGAGAAACGCAGGTCTCCGCTTACGGGTATGCAGTAATGCTCAAGGCTGCGGCGGAAAGAGGCTATGGCAATGGCGCAGTCAGTCCTGCCAACAAAGCGGTACAGCTCCATGAATTCCTGACTGCTGTTCTCCAGCCTTGACACGGTTCGCTCATAGACGATAAGGTCCAGCATCAGTCCGCCCAGTACGTAATCATAGAACAAGCCGGTGAGATCGTCAGTTGTTCTGGGTGCGACAGTCTGCTCGATGACGGCAGATGCAGCGGCAGCCCGTTTCAGTCTGCCGACCGGCTCCCTTACACTGTCTGCGGACTCCGGTACGATACGGCATATGCTCTCCGCAGAGGAGATGATGCGGCTCATGGTGAAAACGAGGTTCATCTTGCCCTCGGAGCGTGCTTTCAGTCTCAGGTGCTGCACTATGTTGAACAGGTAGATCACCATGCAGATGCCTGCAAGCTCGCTGCTTTTTGTAACGGCAGCACCGATTCCGGTGAGTATCAGAGCGGCAAGCTGCACCGGGAACAGCTTTGCACCCGGCATATGCAGCGACTTTATATCCTCAGCGATGTCGGGTATATCATAGCTGGAGATCGGCTTGCCGAGCCCGTACAGTATCTTTCTGACTGCAAGGCGGCGGGAGTCGTCGCTGTCGTACAGGGTGATGAGCTTCTCCCGGAGCTCCGTGTCCTCTGTAGTGCGGGAGAGTATCCGCATACCGGAGTAGAGACACTGTTCACCTGCGAAGGAATCCGTGTGGTCGGCAAGGGCGAATATGCCGTCCATGCCCAGGTCGTTCCAGGTTATATCGTCCACGATACATTCGCCGGGAACGTCTTTGCTGCTGCGGATGAACAGTGCAGCAACATTGTCCATTCGCTGTTCAAGATAGCTGTCATGTTCCCTGACCGTACCGAAGGAATTTTGCAGAAACTTCTCTGTACTCTTTGTGCTGCGCCGTGCGGATATAAATATTATCAATGCTGAAAGCAG
>DNLQ01000093.1:0-2703 GCA_003488415.1 Ruminococcus sp.
GTTATCGGGCGCATCTTCCCCGGAGGTCACACACGTCTTTTCCGGTAGATCCTTCTCAGCACATTCAGGTGCTTGTTCTGTCTCTGCTCCGCCGCCCTCTGGCGGCATGATACTCCCGTCGGGCATCGTATCCTTTTCTCTGGCAGCGTCAATATCGAACAGCTCACCGGCTTTCAGTGCGGCATCGGCAATACGGGAGTTATCAATGATACCCACAATGGAAGTATCATCGCCCTTACCCATATCGGTGATACGAGGGAGGAAACGTCTGACAGTATCAATTCCTTCATCAGTTCCGGAAGCGAAGCCGGAGGTCAGACCGTTGTAGAAATGCAGCAGGGCGCTGCGTCCGGGGTAGGAATCATCAACGCCGTCACTTGCTGCAAATACAGCGGCAGGAATATCGGTGAGCAGGACGTGGCAGAAATGCTCCGGGGCGTTTTCCTGGCAGATGGAGGTACATACGTTATCGTGGCACAGCGGATCAAGCTCCAGTGCAACCGAGGCGGAGCCGTCGCCGGAGACAGTTACAGCATAGCCGTCGCCGATCTGGATAATAAGGCAGAACTGTTCTGTAACAGCGGCAGCGATAAGTGTACTGCCGTAAGCGTGGCAGAAATCGCTGCCCATAAGTCTGCGCTGCTCCTTAGGCTGAAGTCCCTCAAGCTCCTCCTCTGAGAAGGGAAAGGCGCTGTGGTGCTGGTTGACGAGTCTGTGCCATTCGACGAGGATGCTTTTCTCAAGGTTGCGTATCAGCTCCTCGCCGTGTACCGGAGACATCAGCTCAGAAAGGGGGATCATCCTGCCGTCGCAGACATCATCATCGGGAGCAATGGAGGAAACGAATCTTCCGATGCAGGATACCGCAGCTTCAACAGCAAAAGCGGAACCCTTGTCTGAGCGGATGTACATTTTCCCGCCATGACCGTCCGCAACCACAGCTAAAGACATTCTGTCGTTTTCGGAAATGCCGACACTGTCCTGGCAGATCTTTCCGGTGAGAGTATGTGATCTGCCGGTAACGCTTTCAGCGAAGGCTTTGAATCGCTTCATGGAACTCACTCCTTTCCGGCGAGTCAGGGTGGTGCAGGTATGACATCACCACTCGCTCCAGGGATTTGTATCGGGAACAGGCGGAACATCGGGATCCTTTTTCCTGTTATACTTGCTTTTAGCCTCCTCAGCGAGCTCCTTTGAAGTCTCCTCAGGTGACCTGGTATCTCCGGCGGAAGCGCTGCGGCTGTTGAACTCAGAGGCAATGACGGAGACCTCCTTGAGGTACTCCTTCAGCTTGGGAGCGTTATTGACATCAATGACTGTCTCGTCGGAGCCTGTGAACTCAGCAAGAACCTCTCTTTTTGCGTCCCTGCCGATAGCAAATGCGAACTTCAGTGCATTGCTGAACCAGCGGTTTTCCTTCCTCAGTTTTTCCAGTGCCTCCTTGTAATTATCGGTGGGAGCGCCGTCGCTGAGGAGGATAATGACAGGCTTGTACTGATGCTGAGTCATGAAGCCGTGTGTTTTGGAGAGCTTGCTGTTGAGCTCATTGAGAGCTTTGCCGAGGTTGGTGAGACCTCTGTTTGTATCGAGATTAGGGGAGAATTCCGACGGTGCGACCACACCGTTGGTACGCCATACCGGCTCGGTATCGAAGGACATGGCAGCGACTTTTATCTCAGCGTCGTCATTTGAAGCGGAGATATCGTCCAGGAGTCCCATGATCTCCTCCAGGGAGGAATTGACTGTCTCGATCTTCTCGCCAGCCATACTGCCGGAATTATCTATCAGGTAGAACATACTCATGACACGCTTGGGCGGAGCGGCAAAGCGTTCATCGTCCCTGAGATTATCGTTATTGATCCTATCGTTCAGTGTTGCCATATTATCAACCTCTTTCTTAACATCTTTTGAGTTCGATCACATTACCGTGGGCGATCAGCTTCATGCCCTGGAGGATAACTGCGGTCTCGTTCTTTTCTGTAGTTTCTGATCTTCCGTCCTGATAGTGGACAGTCCAGCTATCGTTGGAGCAGTTCACGAAAACGACCTGACCGTCCGGCTGCTTGACCACACGCATATATATCCCTGCACAGTTAACTGAGGTGGGATCAACGACGTAATTGGTGATCTCCGTACCGGGAACGACAGGGATCTCAAAGCTGCCGCAGAGCAGGTTGAAGGGAGCCCTTAGCTGTTTTCCGCACTTTGAGCACTGAACGCTGCTGTCGGGATCGAGGAACACAGTCCTTCCGCAGCCGGGACAGTTTATCGTGCAGGCGTCAAGCTGGGTGAAGGCTTTGAGCCAGGTGATATCCACAGGGCGCTTGTCGGGGCTGCGGACACCGGTCTTGCCGAAGGTCTGGATGAAAAGGTTCCTGATTACGGCAGGGTATCTTGGCCACAGAGTCATGACAGCGCTCTGACCGAGGTAGGCTTCGGGAGCGTTGCGGTTATCGTCGGGATCAAAGAGGAACAGCGGCGCAGAGCCGTAGTAGAGCTTCTCGTATTCCGGAGTCATGCAGGGAGCCATTGAGTACTTTCCCTCCAGGGGATGCTGTCTGCGGAAAAGCAGCCGGAACAGGATGACGGCGAGTGAGAAGCGGTCAGAGAACTTGTCGGGAGTACCGCCCAGTACGATCTCCGGAGCCATATACCGCATCTTGCCGCTGATGCCGAAGTTGGTGCTGTTGACGGAGACATTAT
>DNLQ01000093.1:2752-3558 GCA_003488415.1 Ruminococcus sp.
ACGGAGACATTATCGTTGTCGCAGATCAGCACGTCGCCGGTCTTGCAGTTGATGAAGAAGCTGCCGTCATTGATGTCCTGGTAGCTGTAGCCGTGGTTGTGGAGGGTACGGAACCCCTCGATGATATTGATAGCCGCCCTGAACATGGTGTTGTAATCCGGGAAGGGAGTCTCCCCCTTGCCGTAGATGCCGAATATCTCGGTAAGACCGGTGTAGCCCTCCGGTCTGAGATCCATGATGTAGCCGAAGGGGGACTCGGCAGAGCCGTTCCATTCCGTGATATCCTCCGGCCAGATGAACTGCTTCGCCGGGGACTTGGCTCTGATGTTTGATACGAGGTTATCGTGAAAGCCTTTGAGAGAGCCTCTTTTCTCCATACGGCTGAGTGTCTTCTCGTGATAGAGCTTCAATGCCTTTGGCACTCCGGCATAATCCACCTTGTAGACATTGCCCTGACCGCCGCTTCCGATAAGCTCCCTGACAGTCACAGTCTGTCCCTGCACCGTCCTGAGAGTATCGTTTATTTTCAGTTCCATTTTGACCACCTTTCCTGACGAGCGGTATGCCCCGCCAATGATATAGGATAATTATACCACATCTTGTCAAAACTTGCAACGATTTGTCCGTGTCCCTTTAAAAATCCCGGCAAATTTTGTATGATCGGGCGAAAATAAAACACCTTATTTGTGCATCACGTCTGATTTTTTATCTAAACAGATACACCCCGGTACGCCCTGTATACCTGCCGGTGCGCCTGACACCGGTCAGATGCATCGTATACACCCTACAGCAAGGTCATTAAAAAA
>DNLQ01000068.1:0-1199 GCA_003488415.1 Ruminococcus sp.
AAGTGGAACATGGGCTGGATGAACGATATGCTCAGCTATATGTCACTTGATCCCATATACAGGGCTTTCAACCACGATAAGCTGACTTTCTCCTTCTTCTATGCCTTCTCTGAGAACTACATCCTCCCCATATCACATGACGAGGTAGTTCACGGAAAATGCTCCATGATAAACAAGATGCCCGGTGAGTATGAACAGAAATTCGCATCCTATAAGGCGTTCCTGGCTTACATGATGGCACACCCCGGAAAGAAGCTGCTGTTTATGGGACAGGAGTTCGGACAGATGAAGGAGTGGGACTACAAAACTCAGCTTGACTGGAATCTCCCCCAGGAATTTGATTCTCACAGAAACCTCCAGAAGTTCACTGAGAAACTGAACAAATTCTACCTGGATAATCCTCCCCTCTGGCAGAACGATGACTCCTGGGCAGGATTCTCCTGGATCTCCAACGATGACTACAGACAGAGCGTCATAGCTTTCAGGCGTATGGACGATTCCGGCGGAGAGCTTATCGCAGTCTGCAACTTTGTACCGGTCGAACGTCATGACTACCGCATAGGAGTTCCCTTCAAGGGCAGATACAAGGTAGTGTTCAATTCGGATGATAAGATGTTCGGCGGCAGCGGTATTTCAGAAAGGAGCTACAAGAGCGAAAGTCAGCCTATGCACAGCTTTGAGAACAGCATTTCAATGACTCTCGCCCCTCTCTCAGTAGTATATCTGCAATATACTGCGTCAAAGAAGAAAAAGAACGAACCGGATGCTTCCGATGAGACTGCACCGAAGAAGCGTGGACGCAAACCGAAGGCTGCGGCTGAGGAAACAGCGGCGGCAGTGACTGAGACTGCACCGAAGAAGCGTGGACGCAAACCGAAGGCTGCGGCTGAGGAAACAGCGGCGGCAGTGACTGAGACTGCACCAAAGAAGCGTGGACGTAAACCGAAGGCTGCGGCTGAGGAAACAGCGGCGGCAGCAGAGACCGCACCGAAGAAGCGTGGACGGAAACCGAAGGCTGCGGCTGAGGAAACAGCGGCAGCAGCAGAGACCGCTCCCAAGAAGCGTGGCAGGAAACCGAAGGCTGCGGCAGAGGAAACAGCAGTGGCAGTGACCGAGACTGTACCCAAGAAGCGTGGCAGAAAACCAAAGGCAGCGGCTGAGGAAACAGCGGCGGCAGCAGCAGAGACCGCACCAAAGAA
>DNLQ01000068.1:1345-8880 GCA_003488415.1 Ruminococcus sp.
CGGATACAGGACACATAGCTTTATAATATTATCAGGAGGAAGAATATGTATACTAAGAAAAGAACCGTTGCAATGCTTCTTGCCGGCGGTCAGGGAAGCAGACTCTATGCACTGACAAAGAATGTGGCAAAACCGGCAGTACCCTTCGGCGGAAAATACCGCCTTATAGATTTCCCTCTCTCAAATTGCTCAAATTCAGGAATAGATACCGTGGGAGTGCTCACGCAGTATCAGCCTCTCGTTCTGAATGAATACATCGGCAACGGTCAGCCCTGGGACCTTGACAAGAATAACGGCGGAGTCCATGTGCTGCCTCCCTATGAGAGCCAACAAGGCGCTTCATGGTACGAAGGCACTGCAAACGCTATTTACCAGAATATCCGCTTCATCGAGCGATACTCACCGGAGTACGTTGTGGTACTGGGCGGAGATCACATCTACAAGATGGACTACTCAAAGATGATAGATTTCCACATCGAGAACGAGGCGGACTGCACTATCTCAGTGATTGACGTTCCCCCGGCAGAGGCGTCACGCTTCGGAATAATGATATGTGACGAAAACAACCAGGTAAAGGATTTCGTGGAGAAGCCCAAGGAGCCTAAGTCCACTCTGGCTTCAATGGGAATATATGTATTCAGCTGGCAGAAACTGAAGAAGTACCTTGAAGAAAATGAAAAGGACGCCAACGAGAAGCGTGCAAGAGGCGAGGCATGGTCAAAGGACTTCGGCAAGGATATCATCACTTCCATGCTCCGTGACGGTCAGAGACTCTTCGCCTACGAGTTCCAGGGCTACTGGAAGGACGTAGGTACTCTCGATTCGCTCTGGGAAGCCAACCTTGATCTGATCGTACCTCCCAAGAACGGCAGACAGGTACTTGATCTCTACGGAAAGTCGATGAAGATATACTCCAGAAGCAACTATATGCCCCCTCAGTACATCGGTGATGATGCAAAGGTGGAGCAGTCCATGATCTCTGAGGGCTGCGTTATCCACGGTTCTGTGGACAACTCCGTACTGTTCTCGGGAGTAACGGTCGAACCCGGTGCGATCGTGAACTTCAGCGTTATCATGCCAGGCGCTGTAATAAAGTCCGGAGCTGTTGTGGAGTACGCCATTGTCGGCAGTGATTCAGTCATCGGCAAGGATGCACACATTGGAAGAAGCCCCGAAAGCAGCATCAATGACAAGGACTGGGGCGGTATCGCAGTAGTAGGAAACGGAATAGAAGTATCTGAAGGCAAGACTGTTGAGCCTAAGCAGATCATCGGAGAAAGCATCTGAGCGGAGGTATTTGATAATGAGCGTAAAAAATGATTATTTAGGTCTTATATTTGCAAGTATGCACGACAAGGAGGTCCATGACCTCACAAGGAAGAGAACTATGGGTTCTATCCCCTTCGGCGGACGGTACAGGCTGATCGACTTCCCTCTTTCCAATTTCGTCAATTCCGGTATCTCGGATGTGGGAATAATCACAAAGGCAAACTATGGCTCTCTCCTGGATCACGTCGGCTCAGGCAGGGACTGGGATCTCGCCCGCAAGCGCCACGGCCTGCGCCTGATGCCTCCATATGTACAGGGTGACGAGAACGGTCAGTACAAGGGCAGACTCGACGCACTCGCTAATATATGGTCACTCATCAACCATTCCGATGCCAAATACATCATCTGCACAAACTGTGACATCATAACCGCTATCAACTTCGATCCTATCATCCGCAGGCATACCGAGAGCAAGGCTGATATAACACTTATCTACCAGAAGGCTCCTTACTGCCGTGAGAAAGATTACGGTGCCACTATCCTCGATCTGGACGAGAACGGAAGACTGAGAGATGTTAGCGTATCTCCCGATGTTACCGGTGAGCAGAATATCTGGCTGGAGATGTTCGTGATCGAAAAGGCTCTCCTGCAAAGAATAGTTCAGGACAAGGACAGACTGAAAAACGATTTCAGCTTCACAAAGTTCATACTCAAGGAGAGAAATGACAATCTGCGGATTCTGGGTTATGAGCATAAGGCCAGATTCATGCGTATCAATAATATCGAGAACTACTACAAGGCTAATATGATGCTTCTTGACAGCAATGTCAGAGACCAGATGTTCCCTAAGGATCATCCTGTATACACTAAGGTCGGCGACTCTGCTCCCACAAAGTACGGACAGTACGCCAAGGTCAGGAACTCTCTTATTGCTGACGGATGCAGGATCGAAGGTACAGTTGAAAATTCCATACTGTTCCGTGGAGTGCAGGTCGGCGCAGGTACTGTCGTAAAGGATTCCATAATCATGCAGGGTACCACGATCGCCGATAACGTGAATGTCATCAGCACTATCACAGACAAGAATGTCACAATAAACGGCAATAGTATGCCAAGAGATCCGGAGCACGATATAAAGTATCTGCATAAGGGCTCAGAAGTAGTGGCTGAGACTCCCAAGGAATGAATATACTTTTTGCTGCCAGCGAAGCTGTTCCGTTCGCAGCTTCCGGGGGACTGGCTGACGTGGCAGGATCGCTGCCCGGAGCGATCAGCAGAAAGGGGCATAACTGCGCTGTGGTTATCCCGATGTACAGCTCTATCACTGAGGATATGCGTATAAATTACCACATCAGGTTCGTCACGAATATCACTGTTGATGTTTCCTGGCGCAAGCAGTACTGCGGCATCTTTACCGCAAAGATAGGAGATATCACCTATTTCTTCATCGACAACGAGTACTACTTCGGCAGAGACGGTATGTACGGATTCTACGATGACTGTGAGCGCTTTGTATTCTTTGACAGAGCCGTACTTGAAATGGTGCGGAGCATCAGCTTCAAGCCTGATATCATACACTGCAATGACTGGCAGACTGCCCTTATCCCTGTATACTACAATGTATACTACAAGTATCAGCAGGGGTATGACGGCATAAAGACTGCATTTACCATACACAACATAGAGTATCAGGGCAAGTACGGCAAGGAGGTGCTGGGCGAGCTTATGGGCATCCCCCAGTACAACGCCGGACTCGTGGAGTACGACGGCTATGTGAATATGCTCAAGGGAGCTATCGAAACAGCCGATCAGATAATCACCGTATCACCAAGCTACGCCTGGGAGATACTTGATCCCTGGTACGCCCACGGGCTTGACAGGATCCTGGTGACCAGGAACTACAAGCTGAAGGGCATTCTCAACGGCATAGACACCGAGCTTTACGATCCGGAGACAGATCCTGTGCTTGCAGCCAATTACTCCGCTGATGACATATCAGGCAAGGCGGAGTGCAGGAAGGCTCTCCATGAGGAGCTGGGACTGGAGTACACAGACGAGCCTGTGATAGGCATAGTCAGCCGCTTCGTAAAGCATAAGGGCATCGACCTTATACGCTATGCACTGGAGGAGATAGTCAGCAAGGGCTTGAAATTCGCAGTTCTTGGAAGCGGAGAGAAGATATACGAGGACTTTTTCTCGGAAATGGCTGCCCGCTATCCGTCAAGAGTCTCCGTGACATTGGGATTCAAGCCGGAGCTGTCACACCGTATCTACGCAGGAGCAGATATGTTCCTGATGCCTTCGGTAAGCGAGCCCTGCGGACTTGCACAGCTTATCGCAATGCGCTACGGCACAGTGCCTGTAGTGCGTGAGACCGGAGGACTCCGTGATACCGTCCGTGACAACGGAGGAGCAGACGGAAACGGCTTCACCTTCAAGACGATCAATGCCGACGACATGATGGATGCACTGAAACGTGCGAATTCCGTATACCGCCGCAGAAACGACTGGGAGGCTCTTGTAAGGAGAGCGATGAGATGCGATTACAGCTGGTCGGCTTCGGCAGATGAGTACATACGGACATACGAAAATATGCTCTCGGAATGATCCTGTATAATAAAAAAGCACCGGCAGTACCGGTGCTTTTCTTTTACATTGAATTGCGGTTTTCAAGAGCCTTGTAAAGCGTGACTTCATCGGCATATTCCAGTATCCCGCCCACCGGGAGACCGAATGCCAGTCTGGAGACCTTTATCCCCATCGGCTTCAGCAGTCCGGCAATGTAGAGAGCCGTTGCGTCACCCTCCACAGTGGGATTGGTAGCCATGATGACCTCGCTGACTCCGCCCTCGCCTATGCGGGCGAGAAGCTCCCTTACCCGGAGCTTGTCCGGAGTAATACCGTCCATAGGTGACAGCAGTCCGTGAAGAACGTGGTACACCCCATGGAACTCATGGGTGCGTTCAAAGGCGGAAACGTCCTTGGGACTCTCCACCACACATATGGTCGTCCTGTCCCTTTCGGGATCGTCGCATATGGGGCAGACTTCTCTCTCCGTGAGATTCTGACACACCGAGCAGCAGTGTACATTCTTCTTTGCATTGACAAGAGCTCTTGCAAAGTCCTCAACGGACTCCGTATCCATAGACATTACGTGATACGCAAGTCTCTGGGCAGATTTCATGCCGATGCCGGGCAAAGAAGCGAACTTCTCCGCCAGTATGACCAGGGGAAGAGCGTTGTGGTCAGCCATCAGAACAGTCCGGGAAGTGATACTCCGCCGGTGATCTTGCTCATCTCGTCCTCTGTTGTGGACTCGATAGTATTAACAGCCTCGTTTACAGCACTGATGATAAGATCCTGGAGATCCTCGATATTCTCGGGATCAACGATCTCAGGCTTCAGAGTGAGAGTCTTGATAGTCTTCTTTCCGGTCATAACGATCTCAACAGCACCGCCGCCGGCAGTAACATTGAAGTCTCTTGCCTCGATGTCCTCCTGGAGTGCGGTTATCTGATCCTGCATCTTCTGAGCCTGCTTGATCATCTGGTTCATGTTCTGAGCGCCGCCGCCCATATTCTTAGGTATTCTTGCCTTCATGTGAATTTCTCCTTTAGTTATTCATTATTATTATCAACAGCAGTTTCTATCTTGCTGTTTATAGCTTTCTGTACCAGCTTCTCAGCCATGGACTGCTGCTGTTCCTCGGTCGTGGTACAACGTGCGATGATGCGGTATTTTCCGCCCATGACATTGAATATCGCTTTGCCGAGAGAGAGAGCATTTTCCCTGTTTGATTTGAACAGATCCATAAAGAAGCGGTTAGGTGTGAAGATGAACATTACGTTCCTGTAGGTAGAGGCAGAAGAGCCTTCAAGACTTCCTGCCACAGCCGGATTGATCTTCCGGAACTCCTCCATTATCTGATCCCACTTGTCACAGGGCGTCATATCAGCCTCAGTGACCTTGGAGATATCCACCGCAGGAGCGCCCTCCGGCGAAGGAGTGCTTGCGGTAAGCACCTCCGGAGCTTTTGGTCTTTCCGGTTCACGGGGAGTATCAGGTGCGGCAGCAAATGCCACTGCGCTGATCTTCTTCTCCAACTGTTTTATTTTATCATAAATTTCAGAATTGTCAAGTCCCGGACTGCTGTTCCCGGACTTCTCTTCCCCTGACGGAGAAGCTGCATATGCAGATATACCGCCGCTGCACAGTCTTATAAGGCACAGTTCGAGCTCCACACGCTTGTTGAGTACACGCATCATCCGCTCACGGCAGGACTGGAGTGCATCTATTCTTGCCATTACTACAGAAAGATCGGTATTCTCTGCCAGCTTTTTCAGTCTGTCGAGCTCGTCCGGCAGAGCGGCTATGATGTCTCCGGCTGTAGCGGGAGCAGCCTTCAGGAGCATGATGTTCCTGAGCTGTAGTATAAGCTCCTCACAGAGCCTTGTGAGATCCTTGGACATATCATGGAGCCTTGCCACAACTGCCAGTGCTCCGGCGGCATCGGATGCGTTCACAGCCTCCAGCAGTTCATACAGATGCTCTCTTCCGGCGATGCCGGCAACGGAAGAAACTGCCTGAGCGTCGATAGTATCGGCACATACCGAGCACTGATCCAGGAGTGACACGGCATCACGCATACCTCCGTCAGCTATTTTTGCGATAAGAGCAGCGCCGTCCCCGGTGAGAGCGATGCCCTCCTGAGAGGCGATGTAGGAAAGTCTTGAAGCGATGTCTGCCGGACGTATCCTGCGGAAGTCGTAACGCTGACAGCGTGAAGCGATAGTCGCAGGGACTTTGTGTATCTCTGTGGTAGCCAGTATGAACTTTACATATGCCGGAGGTTCTTCCATGATCTTCAGCAGCGCATTGAAGGCGCTCTGTGAGAGCATATGCACCTCGTCGATAATATAGATCTTACAGGAACAGCGCTCCGGAGTATATACCGCTGCGTCACGTATATCACGTATGTCATCGACACCGTTGTTTGACGCTGCGTCGATCTCGATGATATCAGTCAGTGCGCCTGCATCGGCATCACGGCAGATGTCGCATTTCAGACAGGGATTGCCGTCCTTCATATTCGGGCAGTTCACAGCCTTTGCGAGTATCCTGGCGCAGGTAGTCTTACCTGTTCCCCTTGAGCCGGTGAACAGGTACGCATGGGCAGTCCTGCCCGTCTTTATCTGATTTTTCAGTGTTTCAGTTATATGCTGCTGGGATATGACGTCATCAAAGGTCAGCGGACGCCATTTCCGGTACAGAGCCTTATACATAAGTCAAACCTCTTTCCGGCGCTTACTTGTCAGCTGCCTTGTCCTGAGCCCTTGCAGCCTCCAGTACAGACTTGTAGTAGGAGGTATAGCCAACGGGATCAGAAACGTGATTGAGCAGAGCTGAGCGGTAATGCTCCTCTGCCTCGGAATATCTGTGCTGGAGGGTGAGAGCGATCGCAGCTCCTCCCATTGCCTCAGCGTAGTTCTCGTGGAGCTCTATAGCCTCGGAATACCATTTGAGAGCGGTCTTTCCGTCGTTCTTTCGCAGATACATATTTCCTATATCTGTACGTACAATAGGACGGAAGGGACTGTCGCCGTCTTCCAGTATAGCGGTATATATACGCAGAGCGTCATCTGTATCTCCCATTGCGGCGAAGCACCGTGCCTTCAGCAGAGGAAGAACGCTGTCGCTGAAGCCGTAGTTCTCTGCGATGCCGTAGTATCTTGAAGCGTTGGGAAAATAGTGCATGACATCGTAGCAGCGCCCGATATAGAAGCTGAGAACGCCCTTCTCACGCTGATCGGTCTTGTCTGCGTAATCGCTTTCAAGAGTCTTGAAGCCGTTCAGTGCGAAATTGACACGGTGGTTGAACAGGTCGCTCAGGGACTCGCTGAACAGTCTGCACTTCTTGCTGTATCCCACGAAGCAGTCGCCGATTATCTCGGGATCGTACTTATGGAATCCGGACTTGGTATGTGCCACGGCAGCTCCCACAATACCCACCATGCAGAAGAACAGCATAAGAGCCGCACCGTTGAGGTAGTCGGTATAGCCCATGAAGGCGAACACCAGCGAGCATACGAAATAGAGTATCACTGCACAGAAAGTGCCGTATATAACGGAATCCAGTGAGCTTGAAAGCATCCTGCCGAATATCTTTCGGAATCGGTTTTCGGGTTTATTCATGGTGTCCTCCTTTCAGCGGTCTGCAATTGAAAAAATTCCGGAACATAGATGTGCAGGCTTACTGCGGCACACAA
>DNLQ01000046.1:0-3557 GCA_003488415.1 Ruminococcus sp.
ATGAAAAAATGAAACTTACTGAGAGCATTGGTTATTGAGGATAGACTAATTATTGATAAGATGAATTGGAATTTATGAGGTTAATATATGAAAGAATTTTTGCTATGGCATACACACGAGTTAACTGATGATTTTGGTACACACGATGAAGAAAAGCTAATTGGTGTATTTTCATCTGCCGAAATAGCTAATGACACTATTCAAAAGCTCAAAAATCCGGAGGGATTCAGAGATAATTCATTAGATCGTTTTATGATAGATGAATACGAAGTGGATAAACCAACAAATTGGACGGAGGTTTTTTACTGCTCGATGGACTGAATAATCAACTCAAATAGAATTATGATATATCCTTATTTATTGATAGCGGGTTTAATAATTGCTATAACAGACATTCTTCGCTGTAGAAACAATCGCATACCTGTCACATCTGAATATTGACATCACCCATTAATAATGATATAATGTAAACATAAGGAGACATTATTATGATATTCAGTTGTAAACCACAACACTGGTTGGGTTACGGCAGTAGCATCGAATACGTCAAATAAACAATTCGGTTCTGATGCTATACAAGTAAAGCTGTATTACTGAGGTGATTGATATGAAAAAAGATATATTATATGTGATCGGTATACTTGGCGTTATCGGTGGAACAACAGCGGTAATGCTGCCGAAAAATACTACTGATACGGATATTTCAGCTGCTCTGGTGGAAGAAACGCCTACAGCAGTAGCAACAGAGGCAGCGACAGCTGCGGAAACAACAGAGATAACGACAGCCGCAGAGGTAACAGAAGCAGTTACTGAGGCAATCGAAGAAACAACTGAACCTGTCAAAGAGGATAATGGTCTTCCTGTCTTTATAAGACGTTCCGAAGAACCGCGGAGCATAGCTGTCAGCAGCAGCGAAGCCACAAAGGAGAGCATATACCACATGATGCTCAATACGGTGGACTATTTCAGCAAGGCATCGGGAACTGTCATAATCAACTCTGATTTTATTGAAAAGCCGAACTGTGTTACCTTCCAGACTAATCTTGATACCGGCTATGCTTATGCATATGAGCATTCCTATGACTATGTCAGCAATATATATGATATATCCTGCAATGATCTTCTTGATGAATACCGTATCGCATCCGTTGATAATTTCTTTGATAATAAAAACCATATCAGAATAGATCATATTTACAAAAATTACGCTACAAAGCCTGAATATCCGATGGATGATTACAGGATCCCCGACGATCAAAGACTCACTAAGGATAAGAGGGGCATAAATCAGGCAGCTTACAGACCTGATATAACAAAGGTATACCTTGCAAGCCGCAGCCTTTATCCGCAGGGATTCACAATGGGAGCTCTTCACGATTTTGACCTCTGGAACATCGAGGAAGTGACCGAATTTGACGGTTGCGAATGCTTCCGCATCACCGGTACACCCGATGAAAGCTATGCAGGTAAGACACGTATCCATAACTATGAGATGTATGTAAATACGCATAACGGCTGCATAATGTGGTTACAGGGCTTCAACGAAAACGGTGAGCTTGTATTCTATGTTTATACCGATGATCTCCGCTTCGATGATAAGGCAGAGGATTATAAAAAGGCGCCGGATACGATCCCCGAGGGATATACAGAGCTTGAAAACTAAGAAAAAAGTCCGGAACAGCTTCAGAAGTGCGCCGATATAGAAGTATTTAAGATTTGAAGATAAGGTTGCGTAACCTATGCGGTTACGCAGCCTTTCTCTTTTGTCGTACTTCATACTGTCAGCGACGGCAGTAGCTACAGTAACGTTGAAACGATAGTGAATCCCGATCTCCTGAGTGCGATGACCACTGCTCTTGTCGGGTTCGTGGACTACGATCTTGTCAACCAACACAGGTTTATGCTGTTCCGCTGCCTTTTTTGTAAATTGTCTCATATCTATTGTAATCCTACATTGATTTCCGTGCATTTTCTCCCATTACACTTGACAAAAACACTTTGCAGTGCTATAATTGTGAATGTATGAGCATCGGCAGAATGCGCTTTGAAACACAAAGATCTTATCTGCTGACTGAATCTTCAGAAAGGAGTAGGCTTGCTATGAGTAATCTACAGATTAACCCCGAGTTTAAGATAAGAGAGGTCGCTGAGCGAATTAGACTCACCCGTGAATCAGTAGGTCTGTCTCCTGAGGAGATGGCTGAAAAGTGCGGAATCTCTACCTACGAGTATCTGGCATATGAAGGCGGCGCAAAGGATTTCAGCTTCACTTTTATATACAAATTCGCAAACGAAACAGGCGTTGAGATCACCGATCTTATGGAGGGTGAGTCCCCCCGTATCAACAGCTTCGATATCACAAGATGCGGCGAAGGTCTTCCTATCGCACGCCGCAAAGGTCTGAGCTATCTGCGCCTGGCTCCAAAGTTCAGGAACAAGATCGGTGAGCCCTTCCTCGTTACTATCCCTTACGTTGACGAGAAGTACAGAGTTCCCCGTCCCCACACACATGAAGGTCAGGAGCTTGACATCATCATCAGCGGTCAGCTCAGGATCATGATAGGCGATAACGTGGAGGTGCTCGGCCCGGGAGACTCTATCTACTATGACAGCTCCGAACCTCACGATGAATGGGCTGTAGGCGGAAGCGAGTGTAAGTTCTATGCCATCGTTTTCGGTTCCAATAACCAGCACTCTGCACACGCCATCAACAATCTTGAACCCGTTACTCTCCCCGGAGTCACAAACTTCGATCTTGCCAACATTGAAGATCCCGTTGCTGACAAGTTCGTCGAGGTAGAGACCGGTGAAGACGGTGCACTGTCAGCTATACACTTTAAAAACGAGGAAACTTTCAACTTCGGCTTCGATGTGGTTGATGCCCTTGCGGAAAAGTGTCCCGGCAAGACAGCTTTGATATACGTATCAAACGAAATGGAGGAACGCAGATTCTCCTTCGCCGATATAAAGAAATACTCCAACATGACTGCCAATTATTTTCGCTCCATGGGAATTAAAAAGGGCGACAAGGTCATGCTGGTACTCAAAAGACATTACCAGTTCTGGTTCGCTATCATTGCTCTCCACAAAATAGGCGCTATTGTTATCCCCGCTACCAATCAGCTTGTACAGCATGACTTCACATACCGTTTCAAGGCTGCTGAGGTGAAAGGTATAGTTTGTACTGCTGACGGCGATGTTGCTCATCAGGTAGACCTTGCTATCGAGGAATGCGGTATGAATATCATACGCATGATTGCTCACGGTGAGCGTGAAGGATGGAACTCCTTCGACCGAGGCATAGAGTGCTGCAGCGATGTATTCAACCGTCCTTCCGATCCGGCGGAGCTCTCCTGCGGCAGTGAGCCTAACCTTATGTTCTTCACATCCGGTACTACAGGCTACCCCAAGATCGCTATGCACTGCCACAAGTACGCCCTCGGTCATTTCATAACCGCAAGATACTGGCACAACGTCGATCCCAACGGCATACACTTCACCATATCCGATACCGGCTGGGGAAAGGCTCTCTGGGGCAAGCTCTACGGACAGTGGCT
>DNLQ01000046.1:3601-26021 GCA_003488415.1 Ruminococcus sp.
ACGGACAGTGGCTCAGTGAGACCTGTGTGTTCGTTTATGACTTCGACCGCTTCGATGCACATAAGATACTCCCCATGTTCGCAAAGTATCAGATAACTACATTCTGCGCTCCGCCTACGATGTACAGATTCTTCATCAAGGAGGATCTCTCAAAGTACGACCTGAGCAGTATAAAGTACGCCACCGTTGCCGGTGAGGCTCTCAATCCTGAAGTTTACAACCAGTTCCTCCAGGCTACCGGAGTGAAGCTCATGGAGGGATTCGGTCAGACCGAGACCACTCTTTCTATCGGTAACTTCGTTGGTATGACTGCACGTCCCGGCTCAATGGGTAAGCCAAGCGTTATGTACGATGTTGACATTGTAGATGCCGAAGGCAATTCCTGCAAGACAGGTGAGACAGGTGAGATCGTTATCCGCACTAAGGATCACGTCCCCGCCGGTCTTTTCCTTGGTTACTACAAGGATAAGGAGAAGACTCAGGAGGCATGGTACGACGATACATACCACACCGGCGATACCGCTTGGCGTGACGAGGACGGCTACTTCTGGTATGTGGGACGTGTGGACGATGTTATCAAGTCCTCCGGATACCGTATCGGACCTTTTGAGATCGAAAGCGTTATCATGGAGCTTCCTTATGTACTTGAATGCGGCGTAAGCGCTGCTCCCGATCCCGTAAGAGGTCAGGTCGTAAAGGCATCTATCGTGCTGGTAAAGGGCAAGGAAGGTACCGACGAACTGAAGAAGGAGATACAGGATTACGTTAAGAAGCATACCGCTCCCTACAAGTATCCTCGTATCGTTGAGTTCCGTGACGAGCTTCCCAAGACTATCAGCGGCAAGATAAGACGTGTCGCTCTCAAGGGATGATAAATTACCCAACAGCGCTGTCTGCAATGCAGACAGCGCTGTTTTTTTATTGTAATTGTCATAAAAAAGCGGCTGCCGGACTTTAAGTCCGACAGCCTATAGGTGTGGTGTGTTATGATCTTTATTCAGCAATACCGGATACTGTGAAGTTTACCTCCACCTTGTTCCAGCCGGCATCAAATACGCTGCGGTCAATAGACTGTGCGCTGTATGCTGAACCGTAGTCAGCAAGAACATCATTAGCAGGATCTGCATATATAGGTCCTTCTGCACAGCGTCCGTCCTTAGGCGGCTTTGTCTGCCACTCATTGAAGATATTAGCTCTTGTCTCCTTACCGTCATCAGATGATGTGTAAGGCTTTGATGTCATACTTATCTCATTGCCGTTCACAACAACAGAATTAACCGTGATGACAACTCCGGGGAATGCAGTCTCTCCGTCACGTATCATTACTGCCATGAAGCTCAGTCCTGTAGGTACTGCACTCGCATCATCCTTATTTCCGGTCGTGGCAAAACGATAGCCGTTGGAATCTGTGGTAACACTTACTGTATAATCACCGTTTCCTGTGATATGTGCAATACCTGCATTGTAACCAAGGTTGTTGCTGTCAATATCATCATTTCCCCAGTACTGCTTCTTGAATGCGCTGTCAGCAATAGCAAGATAAGCATCGCCCGTTTCTGCAACAGCAAGAGGCTCCAGGTCTGAAAGCTGTGAACCTGCCTCTGCACTGCTTGTCGGAGCCTCGGTAGCCTCCTCTGCAGGTGCATCAGCATTAGCCTCAGCGCTGCTATCAGCAGCCTTATCGGCAGGTGTATCGCTCTTCTTGCCTCCGCATGATACCATGGTGCAGAGCATAGCGGTAATAAGGAGTCCGGATATAAGTTTCTTCATATATTTTACCTCTTTCTTTCAAATGCGTCGCCGGCATCCTTTATACTGCCGGGATAACCGTTAGATCAGAAACTGCAATACGCTGTCCCGAGGGCAGACTGTTCCTGCGGTTAATATAATGATACACAATTTTTCGCCTATTTTCAAGATACTTAATCCACAAAGTTTATCGGCACACTCTCTGTCTATTCTATCAAAATGCCTAAAAATCGGCACAAAGTTGCTGATTTGTTATCTTTTGTATTTAATTTGTTATCTTTTTACCTTCTTCACCGGAACATCATTCACAGCATATAATGCACCATGAAGCAATGATATTCAAAGATTGGAGCGATATATGGATAATAATATAAAGATACTGGCTGCCGGAGGAGATAAAAGGCAGCTGTGGTGTGTTCGGGAACTGAACGGTACCCCGGGTATTACTGCCCGGGCTGCCGGATTTGATACAGAGTCAGTGCCGCCGGAGCTTATCGGACTTACACAGTGGCGTGGAGAACAGTACGACTGTCTTCTGCTTTCCATGAATCCCTTTGACGGCGACGGAAAGGTGAAATTTCCCTGTTCCGGGGATAGAATAAGTGAAGATGAACTGAGCGATCACCTTATCCCCGGGGGAATAGTACTGTCAGGAGGTAATGAAAGGCAAACAGATGTAATTTCCCCCGGAAGCCGTGTAATATGCTACGGAGACCGTGAGGAGCTGTGTCTGCGGAATGCTGTTCTCACAGCTGAGGGTGCTGTTCAGCTGGCACTTGAGGAGCTTGATGAGGCACTGTGGAGAATGCCGGTACTTGTTGCAGGCATCGGCAGAATAGGAACTGCACTGATTAAGATACTAAGCGGCTTCGGTGCAAAGATAAGCGCAGTGGTGCGAAATGATAAGGGCGCAGCTAAAGCAGAGGCTGCCGGAGCATATCCGGTAGGGCTCAGCGGCAGTCTCAGCGGATACAGTCTGATCTTCAATACTGTCCCAGACATGGTGTTTGACAGTGAAGTCCTCAGAGGCGTAGATAAGGATACAGTTATCATCGACCTTGCATCTGCTCCGGGCGGTACGGACTTCACTGCGGCTGCCGGATACGGTATACGTGCAGTACACGCACCGGGACTTCCCGGCAGGACTGCTCCCGTTACTGCCGGGAAGATCATCGCCGGCACTGTGATCAACATACTGAAGGAGGTAAGGGAAAATGAGTAGTCTTGCAGGAGTCCGGATAGGTTATGTTATGACGGGTTCTTACTGCACGTTCCGGCGGAGCTTTGCCGCTGCTGAGGAGCTTGTAAAACAGGGAGCTGAACTTATTCCCGTGATGTCTGAGCACGCAGCCCTTACATCCACACGCTTCGGCAGTGCAGAAGATAACCTTGAAAAACTCAGAGAGATAGCCGGAAAAGAGGTAATGACCACTATAGCGGAAACTGAACATATCGGGCCCGGCGGGCTTACCGACCTGATGATAGTAGCACCCTGCACTTCCAATACTGCCGCCAAGATAGCCGCCGGAATAACGGACACCTCCGCTACGATGGCAGTTAAATCACATCTCCGAAGCGGAAAACCTGTGCTGCTGGCTATAGCTTCCAATGACTCGCTTCTCGGCTCGGCAAGAAGCATCGGGGAGTTGCTGAACAGGCGCAGCTTCTACTTCGTACCGATGCTCCAGGATGATATTATTAAGAAGCCTGCATCGCTTGTGGCTGAGTTTTCTCTGATACCGGAAGCTGCCGAAGCTGCTCTGAACGGTATACAGCTCCGTCCCATAATTACAGCGGAATAATGTAAAGGACTCCCGAAGGAGTCCTTTGCTGTTTATTCAACTGTTATGCTTCCGCCTGTCCAGTTCTTGAAAGCATACTTCTCAAATGCAGGATCTTTTTCCTGATTTGAGAATATATCAGTATCCTGATAGTAGTAATCTATGGGGTATACAGTACCGGATACTGCATCCTCCGGGACCTTGAAGAAGTAAGTTGCTATCGCACCGTCCTGTCCGTTATTGTTATCGAGTACAGCAGTGAAGAATACCGACTTCTGCTTCTTCTCCTTCATCTCGTCTGTAAGATTATCTCTCCAAAGCATACAAACGCTTCCGGTTGCGTAATCAACAGCCTCACCCTTCTTCACCTTTACAAGACGGTCTTCCTCGTTGAACATCTGGCACTCCAGCACATCTGGGTATACTATGTGCAGTCCGCACATATTCCACTTGAGATTCGCATTCTCCACTGAGATAGTCACCTCAGCGATATCCCCCGGCTTTGCTGTAGTCTCGCTGATAAAGAGGTGCGGTCCGTCCTCCAGATCCGGTACATCATCAAATCTGCCCTTGGGTGCTTCAGCAGGCATTGTCTCGGTCTCTATAGCTCCGTGAGCTTCCGGCTGTGAAGCGGTATTACTGGTGGTAGCAGTCATACTGCTTCCGCCGCAGGCTGTAAGTGCAGCCGCTGCAAAGATCGCTGCCGCTGCAAGTTTCAGATCATTCATCTTCATTCTTCTCTGTCTCCTTCTCCCTGGGTGAGGATGTTACTGTAAGCTCTCCATCTGCGGCTTCTACCTTCAGTCCGCCGACCTCAGAAGCGTGTTCAAGGATTATCTCCGCTATCTTATCCTCTACCTCCTGACGGATGACTCTGCGTATATCTCTTGCACCGTATGGCTTTCCGAAGGACTTCTCTGCGATAAGGTCAAGAGCATCCTGAGTATAGCTGATAGTGATATTCTTCTCACTGAGCGGTTCCTTCATCTCGTCCAGCATTAACGCTGCAATGCGTGAGAAGTCAGCCTTCTCCAGCGCACGGAACACTACAACCTCGTCGATACGGCTGATGAACTCCGGACGCAGGAACTCCCTGAGTCCCTTCATCGCCTTATCCTTGGAGATCTCGTCAGCAGTACGGTTGAAGCCTACACCCACACTCTTGTCAGTAGAGCCGGCATTTGATGTCATACATATGATAGTATTCTCGAAGTTCACAGTTCTGCCGTGAGCGTCGTCCACCTTGCCTTCATCAAGTATCTGCATGAGTATATTCATTACATCCGGGTGAGCCTTTTCGATCTCGTCAAAGAGTATCACAGAGTATGGTCTCCGGCGCACCTTCTCGGTGAGCTGACCTGCCTCCTCGTAGCCTACGTAGCCGGGAGGTGAACCTATCATCCTTGCAACAGAGTGCTTTTCCATATACTCTGTCATATCAAGCCTTATAAGCGGCTCGGGTGAATCAAACATTGCGTCAGCAAGAGCCTTTACCAGCTCTGTCTTTCCTATACCTGTAGGTCCGATGAATATGAAAGATGCAGGTCTGCGGCGCTTGTTGAGGCGCACTCTTGTACGCTTTATAGCTCTTACCAGCACTCCGATAGCCTCGTCCTGTCCCAGTACTCTTGCCTTGAGACTGTCTTCAAGACGTGCGATCTTCAGAAATTCATTCTCTGCCACCTTACTTGCAGGAATACCGGTCCACAGCTCGATGACCTTTGTGATGTCCTCCTCTGTGACCTGTACGTTCTCAGCCTCTTTACGAAGCTGATCAGCCTCAGAGTGTGCGTGTATCAGCTTGCTCTTTATCTCTGCAAGAGCCTGGTAATCCGGCTCAGGCTGCTCGGTGAGGGATCTCTCGACTCCCTCCATAGCCTCTATCTCCTTATTGATCTTTGCATACTTTGCGATCTCAGGAGTGCGAATGGACGCTCTTGCACAGCTTTCGTCCAGCAGGTCGATAGCCTTATCCGGCAGGAAGCGGTCAGTGATATATCTCTCTGAGAGAACGGCACATACCCTTGTAAGATAATCGGAAATATGTACCTTGTGGAAGTCCTCGTAGTACTTCTTGATGCCAAGCAGAACGCTTACTGTATCCTCGATATTCGGCTCTTCTACTGTAACGGGCTGGAAACGGCGCTCCAGTGCTGAGTCCTTCTCGATGTACTTTCTGTACTCTCCGAAGGTTGTAGCTCCGATGACCTGCACCTCACCTCTTGACAGTGCGGGCTTGAGTATATTAGCAGCATTCATTGAGCCTTCGGAATCTCCTGCGCCTACCAGTGAATGCACTTCGTCGATAAAGAGGATTATATTGCCCTCTGCCTTTACTTCATCAACAAGTCCCTTGACACGGCTCTCAAACTGACCACGGAACTGAGTTCCTGCCACAAGTGCTGTAAGATCAAGGAGGTAGAGCTTCTTGTCTGCAAGGTTCATAGGCACATCGCCCTCAGCGATACGCTGTGCGATACCCTCGGCTATGGCAGTCTTACCTACGCCGGGTTCACCGATGAGACAGGGATTGTTCTTTGTACGGCGTGAAAGTATCTGTACTACTCTTGCTATCTCCTTGTCTCTGCCGATTATACGGTCAAGCTCGCCGTCCTCAGCCTTCTGTGAAAGATTTGTACAGTAGTTATTAAGGAATTTCAGATCCTTGCGCCTCTTCTTTTCTTCCTTGCGGACTGTGGGATTCTCTCCGGATCTTCTGCCGGATCCGGGTTTTCCGTTCGGGGGGAGCTTAGGACTGTCGCTGCTCTCCTCCTTGTCATTGCCCGCATTGAATAAATTTGAGATGAAATCAGGCATAATGCCTGAACCGCCCATCTCAAAGGAATCTCCGTCCAGCATTCCCATCATCTGATCGGAGAGCTGATCTATCTCCTCATCTGTTATGCCAAGTTTTTCCATGTACTCGGAGACCTGCGGAATGTGTCTCTTTCTCGCACAGGAAAGGCAGAGTCCCTCGTTCTTTTTCTCATTTCCCTGCATTGAGGTGATGAACACCACAGCAGGTCTCTTGTTGCAGTTACTGCACATTATCATCAGGCAAATCCTCCTGTCATGCTGAAGCAAGCCGGTCAACTGACCGGCAGGCTTTTTACTTTACCGTAATATAGCAGCAGAATCACATATCTGCTACTATGTTGTATATATGCTTGAATACGTAAGTTTTTTCTAAAGTGTCCTTGTTGAATATCATCATCTCATTGCTGCCGAGCAGTATATACAGACGAATCATTACTGCTATGACAACAAGTACCACTACAGCGAAGCCGATACCGCTCAGTCCTCCGATTATGTGTGATACTGCCCCGACTCTCTCCTCCTTGCCGGTGAATGCCTTAACAATAAGGAATGAGAGCAGTCCGGCAAATATGAACAGGGCCATGAAACTGATGTAGCGGATAAGACGGTGATATGTAGGAGCAAGGTAGTTGTCAGCGATCAGTGCAGCCGCCTCCCTCTGTGAACCTTCCTCTGTGTTTAAACTTCCTATCTCTTTGAAATAAGACGGATTATTCATTACAAGCTGTTTCGATTCCTTTGCGGCATAGGGAGAAAGCTCTCTGCCTATTATACTGCTGATGATCTGTGCATATCCCTCATGCGCCTTTTCAAGGAACTCAGATTCCTCTGCCACCTTCTTGGCATTGATATTATTTACATACTTATACAGCTCCTGATCAAAGTCCTTATCAGAAGCAAACATTTCATCTATCTTCTTGCCGCTTGCTTTAAGGTTATAGTCCATCCCGTCAAGATACTCCACCAGCTTTTTGGTGACAGTACCCGGCTCAAGGTCCTTGCTTATTGTCTTTATATTTCCGGCTCTTATACTCGATTCATACAGATTATTTGCTATTGCAGAGCTTGCTGTAAACGCTATCATCAGCGCAACGCCTGCACATACAAGACTCATCATGCCCTTGATAGCGCCCTTCTTGCTCATTACAAAGATGCAGATAAGCACGATCGCAGCAGCTGCTGCGTCATATATCCACCAGAACTGTTCTCCCATAGTATTTCAGGCACATAGTATTATGTACCCTTCCTCCCTTCGTTTTTTGAGTGATGTAATGCTGTGTTATTAAAGGAACGGCATACGCCGCTGTACTGTCAATTCCCGGTACAGATCCCGGAAGGAACAGTAAAAGTATAGTCGTCAGCCTGATAAATAATACCTTGCTGCGTTGAAAAGACGTCAGCTCTCGAAGTCGATCCTGTCGATACGGCTGAAGCCTTTAAGGAAAATGTGTTTATTACCCCTTACGAATCCCGTGTAGGAATCGCTGATCTCAACAGTTGAGCGGACGCTGCCGTCAAAGTCATAGGCGGTTATCATCTGTCTGCCCATTACATAAGCAAGACCTTCGCTGACTTTGACATCCGTCAGGGGCTGGTCGAACTCCACGATCACAGGTTCGGAAGAACCTCCGCTGTAGAGTGCCATTGTATACCGCCTGAGAGCCTCGTTGTTTACGATGACAGCGCTTTTCCCATCCTGAGAATCTCCGCCTGCCAGCTCTCCGTCATAACGGTAATAGGAGCTTATGCCCCCGGTATTGTTTATGTATCCGCAGGACTCCTTGCCGAGCACGAATGCTCCCCCGTCATAGCCGTAGACCTCAAGCCCGAGAGCATCAAGTCCCGGTGATGTCCATCGGTCAACATTTTCGTGGAGATCTACATCCTGTACCGACGTGACCAGTTCTCCGTTCTCGGCACTGAGATAGCTGATTATACAGCTTCTGCTATCGTCACGGAAGCTGATCCCGCTTACACGCTCGATACACTTTCTGTCGTAGATGACTCTGCCCTTCCGGTTGTACACCATGACCTCACAGTCGAAATTGTCTGAGGTGAGCACCACCGCTGTATACCCTTCAGGACTCGACCTTGCGAACAGGATATCCTCATCGAAAGTGTCCTTATAGAGTATGGCATTATCGGTCTCAACACAGAATTCATCTCCTCCGTGTTCATACAGCAGTATCCTGCCGTCGCCTGCGGAACACATTATCGGGTTTGAGTATTCGTGAAGGCGCTTCTTTATCATAGAGCCTTCGGTATTATAGAATGTGATATAGGCATCATCCAGGATAGCTATATCCTTTCCCGTCATCTCAAGCTGATAGCTCGCCTCCGGCGACAGCTCCAGGGGAAAGTTTCCTCCGGCAAGCTGACCGTCATTGACGATGATCTGATACTGCCGTCCTACGCCTCTTATACCTGAGAGCCACATATCTCTGGTAAAGAACAGCACCGTACCGAGTATCAGTACTCCTGCTATGACCGCAAGCCGTATCAGACGCTTTCGCTTTATCTGTTTATTGTGCTGATCGACCTGATCGGTTGTTTCATACATCGGCATTTGGTGTCTCCTCCAGTCAGCCGTTCATTAATTCATTGGTATCGTAAAACACTCTGTTGAGGTACAGTCCGTGTGCCATGGCTGTCCTGCCGGCACTGAGTCTGTTTCTTGCTTCAAGTATCCCGGGCATATCCTCAGGATCATACCTGCCCTCACTTACATCTATCAGAGTACCTGCGATTATCCTAATCATATTATACAGAAAACCGTCACCTTTTACAAGCATTATCACAGAAGTTCCACTATTTTCTATGTCAAAGGAATAAATAGTACGTATGGTTGTTGAAACATTTGTGCAGTCGGCACAGAATGAAGCAAAATCGTGTGTGCCGACAAAATATTTCGCAGCCTCCCGTACTCTGTCCAGGTGCAGAGGTCTGCGGTAATGATAGGAAAGATCGGTCTCAAAGGGGTTTTTGGACTCGCTGGCATGGATGCGGTAGATGTACTCCTTGCCCACGCAGTCGAACCGTGCATGAAACTCCGGCGGTGCGTCTTCACAGCTCAGTATGGAGATGTCATCCGGTAGCTCTCCGTTGACTCCCCTTACGAAGCCGATATTCCTTATACTGCTTGTTGTATGAACATTGAAGCAGTAGCGGTTTGCATGGACTCCGGTATCAGTCCGTGAACATCCGAACACAGTCACAGGTTCATTCAGTACCTTCGACACCTTCTCCTCCAGTATCTCCTGTACTGCCAGGGCGTTGCTCTGTCTCTGGAACCCGTGGTACCTCGTCCCCCGGTACGCCATCCATATCTTCAGATTCCTCTGTTTTTTCTCCTCCGGCTGAGTCATCGGCATCTTTATCAGTCTCCTCCTGTATTTCCTCTTTCTCCGGCTCAGCAGACTCTGAATCTGCATTCTTTTCTGCTGCCTTTCTTCGTCTGCGGTCGATGATGCAGAGCAGTATGAACAGAAGCAGCATCACAGCGGAAACTACGGTACCTAATACAAATCCCTCGGGAGTATATTCCAGTCTGATCTCATGCTCGCCTGCCGGCAGCTCTGCGCCGAGCATTGCGGACAGCACCTTTACAGTCTCTACTTCCTGACCGTCACACCATATCCTCCAGCCATTCTCATAGGGTATGGACAGATAGAGTATACCGTCTTCCTTTACACTGATCCTGCCGGTGATCTTTGTGTCACTGAATGACTTGATAAGCAGCTGCTCGTCAGCCAGCTTTTCGTAAGCCTCGTTCCACTTCTCTTCGTCCATGGAATATACCATCAGCTTGTAGCTGCCGCTGCTGCAGTCATCCTTGGTACGGAGCTTTACGTGAGTGGAAGTTCCGGGCATAGCCTCACCCATGGGGAACACCAGCGGATAGTCACCTATTGATATGCCGCTGTCTACTGTAATATCACCGCAGTTCACTGATGCAGTGCCTATACCGCCGTTGCCGACATAGCCGTACAAACTTCCTTCACTCACTCCTGCGAAGGAGTAGTCAGCCTCGCCTGTCTGTGAAGTGTTGGGTACAGTGAAGCTGTAGTTGCCGTAGCCCTGCTTGGTGACCTCGATGTTGTTGTATGACACAAGCTCTACAGGCTGTGCAACGAAGGTGCTGTAGTCCGCACCTGTGGCAAGTCTGATGATATCGTTCTGATACTCAAAGGGATTGAAAGCATCCTCATCCGGCACTTCAAGTATCTCCTTATTCATCATAAAGCCCAGTGAAAGCGGTTTGTCGTTACGGTAGATGTAGGTATCATCACTGCTGCTGATATACTGGAGATGCTCAGTCTCACTGTTGAGCATACCATACTTGGATATGATGTACTTCAGTCCCAGCAGATCATTGACTACCGGTCCGGCTGTCCTGTAGTAGTAGCGGTTTCCAGCCTCTGAGGCATAGAGTCCGAGTCGGCGGAACAGTCTTGTTACGGATACGTTTGCGCTGGAGGAGAACTGTGATACTCCTCTGTACCCATAGGCCGCACTGTCGTTGAGAGTGTAGGTGCCGGTCATTTCGGTACGGTAGAACAGGTCGCTGTCATTGCGTGCGGTATCCTCCAGCAAAGTGCTTACCTGCTCGCCCTTTGCAGGGTACTGTGAATACACAGATGTACCTACAGTCTCAGTACCCACAAGAGTATTGCTGGTGACCTCGGTAAGCACGGCAGCAGCTATGCAGAAATTGAGAGCTGCATTCCTTGCCCTGCCCTTCTTGAAAGGGAATATCTTTGCAGCTATGAAGATCAGCAGGTAAGCTCCCGTGATGATAAGAGAACTCTTTATTGCCTGTGTGAACTCAAAGCTGTCACGATTGTTGTACCAGTTAAGGAAGAATACTGCCGCAGGTACAGGTATCAGCAGTACTATCTGATAGATCTTCACTCCATTCCTCAGTATCACGTCAAACGCCCTGTAGGCTGCTGCTGCCAGCACGAAGCTGAATATGAAGGAGAACCTGTAAGGCAGCTGATTTGTAACGTGGAAGCCATGCCAGATGAAGTTGAGCATATTCATATTGCAGCTTACGATTATAAGCGCCAGCATGAATACAGCGGCTATCTTCTCACGTATCTTTATGCCTGCTGAGAATATGAACACTCCTATCAGTGCCAGCGCCAGCATTCCTGTTGCAATGTTCGGCAGTCCCTCTCTTGTGGTAGGAGCGCTGTAGGAAAGCAGATTTCCGAAGATATTCTGCCACTTCTCATACCAGCTCACAGTGGTCGGGAAAGTATTGTTCACGCTGTATGTGAGCTGGAGTCCGAAATATGCGGGCAGCAGCATGAATGCTCCTATACCTATGCCAAGTACTGTGGAGCGGAGGATGAGCCAGAAGCTGCGGAAGGCATTCTTTATGCCCTTGCTCTCGATGATGACTGCCGCAAAGAACATGAACACTGTAAATATGCAGGTGAAGTATCCGACATAGTAGTTGGAGATAAGTGAAAGTGCCAGTGCGATCGTGTACAGCTTCCACTTTCCCTCACGGCACATAGCCACTACGCCCAGCATTACCAGCGGGAACAGTGCAATGGTATCGAACCACATTACATTCCAGTAGTAGCCGAGTGTGTAGGCACAGAGTGCGAACATCGCAGAGAAAGGCACAAGGGACAGGTCGCAGCGCTTGAAGGTATAGCGCAGGAAACAGCTGAAGAAAGCTCCTGCAAAGCCTATCTTGGCGATGAGTATATAAGTCATTGAATCACGGACGTGCTCGTCATCAAAGAACACGGAGATCCAGTTCAGCGGACTTGCTGCATAGTAGGATATAAGGGAGAGAAAGTTCGTTCCCATGCCGTTCTCCCAGGAATACATGAAGGAGCCGCCGGTCAGCAGCTTCTCACGCAGTACACGGAAGAAGGGATAATACTGATGCCAGAGATCTACTACAAGCATCTGATTGTCACCGAACGGGTGGATCTCCCTCTTGTAGAAGGCATAGAGCATTATAAGCGCCGGAGCAAGGAACGAAAGTACTGTATACAGTATCACCTTCCAGAGCTTCGGCTTTTCCTCTGAGGGTGCTGTCAGTGCGGCTGCCGGAGCAGTCTCAACTGACGTCTTTTTACATTCCACTTCTTTTTTGTTGTTCTTTTTCATGTTTCTTCTCCTGATCTTATTTAGTAAGTTTTGCAACTGCGATCGCCGCAGCCAGGAATATCACTGTAACCGCAAGTGCGATATAGTCACGGGGAGCAGACTTCAGCTGCCGCAGCCTCGTCCTTCCCTCGCCTCCGTTGTAGCACCTGCATTCCATCGCTGTTGCCAGCTCATCCGCCCTGCGGAATGAGGATATGAACAGCGGGACCATTATTGAGATCATGTTCCGGATACGTGTCATGAAGCTGCCGGTGTCGATCTCAGCACCTCTTGCCTTCTGTGCAGACATTATCTTCTCAGTCTCCTCGATAAGTGTCGGGATGAACCTGAGAGCTATTGACATCATCATAGCCAGTTCATGTACCGGGAATCTCAGCTTCTTCAGCGGTGAGAGCAGTCTCTCCAGGGCATCGGTAAGAGTTATCGGCGAGGTGGTGTATGTCAGCAGAGAGGTTCCCATGATAAGGAGCAGTATCCTCACTATCATGAACACGCTGACATTGATGCCTCCTTCTGTGATCTTCACGAACTTCCATTCAAACACAGTATCGCCGTTGTTTACAAGCAGCAGGTTCAGCAGCGCTGTTATTATCAGGAACGGCAGCAGCGGCTTCACGCTTCTGAAGAACATCTTCAGCGGTATCCTTGAAAGCAGCATTGCCATGAAAGTGAATACAGCACCCACTATAAGGCACGGGAATGTGCTTCCGGTGAAAAGCATACAGATGTATATCACTGTCATCACTATCTTGAAGCGCGGATCAAGACGGTGTATCAGGCTGTCGCCGGGAAAGTACTGTCCGATGGTTATATCCTTCAGCATATCACTTCCCCCCCCTTGCGGCAAGCTGCCTCAGAAGCAGGTCACGGGCGTAGCCTACGGTATATACATCCTTGCCGAAGTCAAGTCCACGCCGCTTCAGCTCCAGGAAAACCTTCGTCACCTGGGGGACGTCAAGTCCGATGCCGGCTATTTCCTCTGCACGGCTGAACACCTTTTCGGTGTCGTCATAGCAGAATAGCTTCGCCTTGTTCATTACAAGTATCTTGTCGGCAAATCCGGCAATGTCCTCCATACTGTGAGAGACTATCATTATAGTATTCTTTGTGCGCTGATGATAGGTTCGGATGTGGCTGAGTATCTTGTCACGTCCGGCAGGATCAAGTCCTGCTGTGGGCTCGTCAAGTATCAGCACTCTCGGCTCCATTGCCATTACTCCGGCTATAGCCACTCTGCGCTTCTGTCCTCCGGAAAGCTCAAAGGGAGAACGCTCCATAAGCTCCTCCTTCAGACCTATATCCTGAGCTGTAGCCATTACACGCCGCTTTATCTCAGTCTCGTCAAGCCCCATATTCTTAGGACCGAAAGCGATGTCCTTGTATACTGTCTCTTCAAAGATCTGGTATTCCGGATACTGGAACACAAGTCCCACCTGGAATCGGACATCACGTATCTTTGTCTTGTCCTCCCATATATCCTTCCCGTCCAGCAGTACCTTTCCGGAGGTGGGCTGGAGCAGTCCGTTGAAGTGCTGTATCAGCGTGGACTTGCCTGAGCCGGTATGTCCCATTACGCCGATAAGCGCACCTTCCTCTATTTTAAGGTCTACATGATCTACAGCAGTCTTTTCAAAGGGAGTGCCGATGCTGTAGGTGTATGTAAGTCCCTGGGTTTCGAGTATTGCCAATTTGCTTATCCTTTCTTACTGCGGTCATGCGAACAGCTTCATCAATGCGTCCGCACACTCCTCCTCGGTAATTATATCCTCCGGAACGTCTGCACCTGCACGGCGCAGCTCATAGCACAGCTCCGTTGCCTGCGGAACGTCAAGACCTATTGACTTTACCTTCTCCACCTGTGAGAATACCTTCCGGGGAGTGTCGTCCATAACGACCTTTCCCTTGTCCATGACTACCACACGTTCACACTGTGCAGCTTCGTCCATATAGTGAGTGATGAGGACTATCGTTATTCCCTTCTCACGGTTCATCTGCTTTATGGTAGCCATTACCTCACGGCGTCCCTGAGGATCCAGCATTGCTGTAGGCTCATCAAGGATGATACACTCAGGCTGCATGGCGATGATGCCTGCTATTGCTACTCTCTGCTTCTGACCGCCTGAGAGCTGACTTGGTGAATGGTGGCGGAAGTCATACATATCTACGGCTTTGAGAGCTTCGTCAACTCTCCGGCGCATCTCCTCGTAGGGGACTCCCAGGTTCTCAAGTCCGAAAGCCACATCCTCCTCAACAATGGATGAGACTATCTGGTTATCGGGATTCTGGAACACCATTCCCGCACGCTGACGCAGTTCAAAGAGCCTGTCCTCATCCTTTGTGTCTATGCCATCCACTGTTACTGTTCCGGCGGTGGGCAGCAGTATGGCATTTATGTGCTTGGCAAGAGTGGATTTTCCGGAGCCGTTATGTCCCAGTACTGCCACGAACTCGCCCTTTCCTATATCAAGGTCGATCCCCTTCAGCACCTCAACAGGTTCTGACTTTCCCTCTTCTGAAGTCTCGTCTGCACCGTAGCTGAAATGCAGGTCACGGATCTCGATCATATTTTCCATTTTTCAGATCTCCTCCAGTTCCTCCGGAGTCATTATGACTATCCTTCCGTCCTTGCCGATAAGAGGAGTCATTCCTCCGCTTGAGCCCATTTCGGAGCAGTATATGTAATTGACTCCGGTGACTCTGTCCACCCATATCTCAACATGGTGGGTACTTGCCTGGGAGAGAGTATCTCCCTGGGTATATATCCTGACGAATCTGTCATCCCTGGACATAAGCGCCTCCTATCTCTGCCATATAGCAGTAGAACCGCATGGCAGCGTCATACCTGTTGACTTCACCGGAAGTCCTATCTCGTCAAAGGAGACCTGGCCTCCTCTGCTGTCAAACACTGTACCCAGTATGTATCCCATTACTGATGGAGACAGTCCGGTAGTATAGCTGTTTATCAGAAAGAACAGCGGATCATCGGAAAGTACCCCTGAGCAGAGCTTTACAAGGTCATAGACACAGTTCTCCAGCTTCCATACCTCTCCGCCTGGCCCTCTTCCGTAGCTGGGGGGATCCATGATAACGGCATCGTACTTCCTTCCACGGCGTATCTCACGGGCAATGAACTTATCACAGTCATCCACTATCCAGCGTATAGGCTTGTCGGAAAGACCGGATGCTGCGGCATTGTCCCTTGCCCACTGGACCATTCCCTTGGATGCGTCAACATGGCACACCGAAGCTCCTGCGGCAGCACAGGCAAGGGTAGCTCCACCGGTATAGGCAAAGAGGTTGAGTACGTTTATCTCACGTCCTGCACTTCGTATCTTGTCTGCCATGAAGTCCCAGTTCACAGCCTGTTCAGGGAACAGTCCCGTGTGCTTGAAGCCTGTGGGACGGATGTTGAAAGTCAGCTCACCATAGCTGATGTTCCAGCTCGCAGGCAGCTTCTTCCTGAACTCCCACTGTCCTCCGCCCTGATTTGAGCGGTGATAGTGTCCGTCCGCACTGTTCCACAGCTTGTCATTCTTCTCAGTCTTCCATATGATCTGAGGATCAGGGCGCACAAGGGATATTTCTCCCCACTTTTCCAGCTTCTCGCCGTCAGATGTATCTATTATGGAATAATCCTTCCAGTTTACTGCTGTTCTCAATGCTTATTCTCCTGTCCATTCTCTCACTGTGCAGCGGTCCTTCACCATATCGGAGACCTCCAGGGCGAGAGTATTTATCCGGGTAAAATCCGGTCCTTCAACGTGTATCCTTATGACCGGCTCCCTGCCGACTTCACGGACGATGATCCTTCCGTCATCGCCAAGCTCGTTTTCTACTGCCTCGATAAAGGACATAAGTCTGCGGTCATTCTTCCAGACCTCATGATCCCTGTAGCTTATCGGCACGTTGATTATTACCTGCGGCATCTTCTCAATGATGCCGGTCAGCTCGCTGAGCCTCCTGCCGGACTGTGCCAGCACCTCCAGAAGCCGTACTCCGGTGAGCTGTCCGTCAGCAGAGGGTGCATCGTCGGGGAAAAGGATATGACCGTTCGAGTCGCCGCCGATGCTGTAGTTGTTCTCCACCAGCTTGCGGATCAGTCTTCTTTCGCCTGCACCGCAGCTCACGGTATCTATGCCTCTGCGCCTTGCAAAGCGGATAAGTCCCATATTGTTTCCGGAGGTGACAGGGAGGGTATTGTACCGGAGTATACCGCCGGTCTTGAAGTACTGTGCGATCAGGGCGATTATCTCGTCGCCGTCCACCAGTCTTCCCCTGTCATCAACTGCAAGGCAGCGCTCTCCTCCGCCGTCAAAGGCAAGTCCTACGCTGCACCTGTGCTCCAGCACGATATTCATAAGATGCTCTATGTGAGTACAGCCGCAGTCACGGTTGATATTCGTTCCGTCGGGACTGTTGCCGGTGAGCAGCACCTCTGCACCAAGTGCCGAGAATATCTTTCCGGCAGTAAACGATGCACTGCCGTTGGCGCAGTCGATAGCGACCTTCATGCCGCTGAAGTTTCCGCTGACAGAGACTGACCTGACATGGCGCACATAGTCCTCTACAGAACTGAGGTAACGGATCGTCTTTCCGTAATGTCCTCCGGATGCCGGGATAAGCTCCTCGGGATAGTCAAGGATAAGTCTCTCTATCTCCTCCTCGTCATCGAAGCTGAGACGGTTTCCTGTATCTCCGTACAGCTTTATACCGTTGTATTCTGCGGAACGGTGTGAAGCAGAGATCATTATTCCTCCCCTGGCACTGCGCTCCTTCACAAGATAGGCAAGTGCAGGAGAAGGTACTACTCCCACAAGCTCTGCATCAGCGCCTGAGGAACAGAGTCCGGCGCAGACAGCCGCTTCAAGGGCGTCGCCGGAGTTTCTTGCGTCCTTTCCAACAAGTATCTTGATTCGTTCACCGCTTTGTCCGGCAAGTACTGCCGCAGCCGCTTTGCCTACCTCCATGGCAAGCTCGCAGCTCATTTCGCTTATGGCAAGTCCTCTTATGCCGTCCCTTCCGAATAATCTGCCCATTTCCTGCTCCTTAACAAGTTTTGTATCAGCCGGCAGCTCAGGATCTCTCCCCTTTTCCGCCGGTCTTCACGCCCTTTACAGCATAAGCCGATATAGGTCGCTTCTTCCCTATGATGTCCTCAAGGGTGCGGCAGAGCTGCACCGTCGGACAGTTGTTGTATCTGTTATAGACCATTATCCCGTTGCTCTGTCTGTGACAGAATACAGTATGTATGGATGAAAGGAATCTCCTTCCCGTCCAGTAGGAGACTATGAACGCCGGACATTCTGTATCCGCCGGAGTCTTTATCCTCTCCCAGTCCGCCCCGAAATGCTCCAGAGCTTTCCCAAGGCGGTATACATTGCAGCCGAAAAAGCCTGCAAGCACTCTGTAGCGTTCAAGATATACCGCTATCTCCCACAGAGGCTGCGGTATCCCGATATAGTTCAGGGCGTTGTACACGGAGATGACCTCGCAGCCGTTGAAGCTCATGTGACAAAGACCGTACCTCTGCTTTGAGACATCGCCCATCCCCTGACCGTTTATCATATCACCCACTACAGGCTTGGCTGCCTGTCCGATATTCCTGCTGTAGTTCCTTTTTCTCAGACCAAATATCTTTTTCATAGCTGTTTCAGTTGATGTCAGCAAAGCTGAGCTGTCCGTCATCCGGTGAGCCTGATTCAGGCGGTGTGAATCCAAGATGCTCATAGGCAAGGCGTGTGGCACAGCGTCCTCTCGGAGTCCTTCCCAGGAATCCAAGCTGCATAAGAAACGGCTCGCAGACGTCCTCTATCGTGACCGCTTCCTCTCCTATGGCTGACGCAAGAGTCTCCAGTCCCACCGGGCCTCCGCCGTAGCCCCGTATTATCATTTCCAGCATTCTCCTGTCAAGGCTGTCCAGTCCCAGAGAGTCTATCTCCAGGCGGCTCAGTGCGATATTGGCTATCTGCCGGGTTATCTGACCGTTGCCCATTACATCTGCAAAGTCACGCACACGCTTCAGCAGTCTGTTTGCGATACGGGGCGTACCTCTTGCACGTCCGGCTATCTCTGCTGCACCGTCAGTCTCGCAGGGTATTCCGAGTATCATAGCGCTCCTGCGGACAATATCCGTAAGCTGCTCCGTGGTATACAGCTCCAGACGCTGGATCACTCCGAAGCGGTCACGGAGAGGAGCTGAGAGCTGACCGGCTCTTGTGGTAGCTCCGATGAGCGTGAAGGGGCGCAGCTCCATGCGTATGGAGCGTGCGGCAGGTCCCTTGCCTATTATTATGTCTATAACTCTGTCCTCCAGCGCCGGATAGAGTATCTCCTCCACGGCACGGGAAAGGCGGTGTATCTCGTCGATAAAAAGCACATCGTTGTCAGAGAGACTGGTAAGCAGTGACACAAGGTCGCCCGGCTTCTCTATGGCAGGACCTGTGGTCACACGAAGATTCACTCCCAGCTCGTGAGCTATGATGCCTGAGAGCGTGGTCTTGCCCAGTCCGGGAGGTCCGTACAGAAGTACGTGATCCAGCGGCTCTCCTCTGCGCTTTGCAGCTTCTATATAAACCGCCAGGTTCTCCTTTACCTTCTCCTGTCCGATGTATTCATGCAGTGTCTGAGGGCGGAGCGTAAGCTCAATATCACCGTCCTCTGCTGTATTCTCCGGGGAGATCACCCTCGGAGCAAATTCCATTTCATCTGATTCTATCAAGTCATGACCTCCCTCAGAGCTGTGTCATCATCTTTCAAAATATCTCTTTTTCCTTACATAAAAGGGATCTGTAGCTTCCGCAGCCCTCTTTCCGATCTCCTGTTCATAGCTTATGAATGCCAGTGACTCGTTCGCCTTGACATACTTGGAAAGATACTTGGACAGCGGTACAAACAGCTTTCTTGTGCTTCCGAGCATATCGAGCACCATCAGGAGCTGCGGCTTCTCGCATCCCCTTACCATTTCCAGTATGAACGCTCTGTCCACATTGGGCTGCTTTGAAAGGAACTTTGACGCAGCCTTGGTGATGTGTCCCATGGAACGCTCACAGGGGCGGTACTGTATAGTCTCGGCTTCATTGTAGGAGATCGCCTTTATCTTCAGGTTCCTTGCGATCATCAGGATGCTCTTTATCTCCTGCGACGAGAACTCCTTGCCGTAGGAGTTGGGGTTGAGTACTGCCGGAACTGACTGTATCAGGTCAAACAGTCTCAGACAGTTCATCTTATAGGATTCCACATAGCGCTTTGCGAACTGCTGAAGCGCTCTGTAGCTGGTGAAGAAAGGTATGAACACCTCCCCGTGGGGATTCTGGATGGTGACAAGCTCAAGCTGGATGCCGCCTTCCGAGCGGTCCCGCTCCTGCTTGACGGGATTCTTGCAGATCACATACACGTCGCTCTTTATGAGACTCTGCAGGAACGGGGAACGCATTGCAGGATCTTTGATAGCTGCCTTCAGCAGTTCGTCAAGATTCATATTATGGACGTTCTGGTTCATATTCTGATATTCCTTTCATGTGATATTTATCCACTGATGCCGGCTGCAATGCAGTCAGCCAGAATACTAAGCAATGCCGGCAGGTCACTTGCCTGCCATAAGTCTCAGCGCTTCACGGATAAGATCCTGCGTCGGCAGAGACGGATCGAGCTTCGCAAGATACGGTGCTGCCTCGCCCTGGGTGTACCCCAGCACCATAAGCGCCTCCAGTGCTTCGGATACGGAATCCGTTGGTACTGCCGCAGCTCCTGCGGCAAAGGATACCTGCGATGTCTGGGAAGAAGAAAAGTCTGCTCCCACTTTGTCCTTCAGTTCAAGGACTATACGCTGTGCAGTCTTTGCACCGATGCCCTTTACACGGGTAAAGGACTTGCTGTCTCCTGCTGCGACAAAAAACGCAAAACGCTCCGGAGTCATGTCGGAGAGTATTGATATTGCCGCTTTCGGACCTACTCCGGAAACGGAGATCAGAAGCCGGAAGCAGCTCAGCTCCTGCTGGCTTGAAAATCCGTAAAGCTCAACAGCGTCCTCCCTGACGCTGAGGTGGGTATATACCGTGACCTCTCTGCCCGTTTCGCCAAGCTCTGTCATAGTATTGAAGGAGGTCCTGCAGCCGTAGCCTACGCCTCCGCACTCCACTACGACCATCCCCGGTTCACGGTGTACAAGAGTACCCCTGAGACTGTATATCATATCCTATCATTCCTTTTCAATCGACTCACAGGTCGAACCTTACAGTATGACCGTGGCAGATAGCTATTGCAAGGGCATCGGCTGCGTCATCGGGACGAGGTATCTGCGCCAGTCCCAGTATCTGCCGTGTCATTTCCATGATCTGCGGCTTTTCAGCCTTGCCGTAGCCTGTAACAGAGACCTTCACCTGAAGCGGCGTATACTCCGCTATGGGTATTCCCCTTGAAGCTGCCGACAGCACGGTGACTCCCCTTGCCTGTGCCACATCTATTCCGGTCTTCTGGTTATTTGTGAAGTACAGCTTCTCTATTGCCATGCAGTCCGGATCATATGTACGGAACAGCTCTTCAAGATCCCGGTGTATTGTAAGCAGCCTGAGGTCAAAGGGAGTGTGTGCCTCGGTAGTGACTGCTCCGTACCGTACCGGAGTGAACCTCACCCCGTCATAATCCAGCACTCCGAAGCCAACTATGGCATATCCGGGATCTATCCCAAGTATCCTTATCTTCTTCAATCTGCTGCCCCCTGACCGCCAGGATCTGAGCCTCCCTCTGTATGAAGGCACACCTATTCATCATATACTTTATTATTATAACACACTCCACTCAGCCTTTGCAATATATTTATCACATTTTTATTGATTTTTACAAAATAATCTGCTATAATGTATGTTGGAAAAGTAAAAGCCTTTTTAGAATGATAAGAACTCCGGAGGTATAATAATGGATCTGCAGGAACTGCGAAACGAGATCGACACCATAGACGAGAAGCTGCTGAAGCTGTTCTTGGAAAGAATGGCTCTTTGCAGGAGCGTTGCTGACTACAAGAAGGAACATGGTATGCCCGTTTTCCAGGGAGGACGTGAGCAGCAGGTTATTGACAGAATAAAGGCTATGACAGGCGACAAGGAACTTGAAAACGGTACTGCAGCTCTTTTTGCCAACATTATGGATATCAGCAAGATATTGCAGAATCGCAAGCTGAGAACCGGTGAACCCCCTCACAGCTTCACCGTTCCGAATCTTGAAGGCGCACAGAATATCGGCTGTCAGGGTATGCCGGGAGCTAATTCCGAAGCTGCCGCAAGACTGATCTTCGGCAACAGGGATTTCACCTTCTATCCCACCTTTGAAGATGTATTCAGGGCGGTGCAGTCCGGTGAGCTGGATTACGGAGTGCTGCCTGTGTGCAACTCGACTGCCGGATCTGTGAACGGTACCTATGACCTTCTTGTAAAATACAGTGTGTACACAGTGCGTGAGGTCTCAGTGGAGATAAACCATTGCCTCGCCGCTAAACCCGGTACCAGACTCAGCGACATCAAGACCGTATACTCGCACCCCCAGGCTATAGCTCAGTGCTACGAATTCCTGACATCACACTCCCTGCAGACTGCCGACCATACGAATACTGCGGCTGCGGCGGCTATGGTTGCGGAGAGCAGCAGGGACGACATCGCTGCCATATGCTCTGTGGACTGCGCTGAAAGACTCGGCATGGAGATACTTGCAAGAGATATTGCAGATGTGGCTGTGAACCGCACACGATTCATCTGCATCTCCCGTGAGCTCCAGGCTGCTGCAGATGCAGACAGTATCTCAGTTATGCTGAAGATACCACACACCGAAGGAAGCCTTTATCGCCTGCTCACAAAGTTCACGGTAAACGGAATGAACCTTCTGCGTATTGAGAGCCGCCCTATAAAGGACGGCAGCTTCGATGTCATGTTCTACCTCGATTTCAGCGGCAG